>NZ_JAVLSP010000044.1:0-29295 GCF_031528575.1 Candidatus Sororendozoicomonas aggregata | reverse complement strand
CGAAAGCATAAGTCCGACAGACTCCTTAGCTCTGGTTATCATGACGAGGCCATACATGTCATTCCTTTCAAGTATTGTCGGTCATTCCGCTGAAAGGGTAGCACTCTCCGACCAAAAAGGGTTGCATACATACGGCGAAATTGTGCTCAGGGCCCGACACCTGGCAGCTACCTTTAAAGACCATGGGCTGATGGCTGAAGAACCCGTGGCCTATCTAGCCGATAAAAGTGCCCATGCTGTCGTTGCCATGCTGGGCATTTGGTTTGCCGGAGCTATTGCTGTACCACTGAGTCTTCAATGTACAACTGATAGTATACTGAATCAGCTGAAAACCCTGGGCTGTCGTTTTGCTGTACTACCCTATCCACCAGTAGATGAAGCGCTGGTTCGGGACACATTCTCTCAACTGCAATGGCTATCCGCAGAGCAAAAGCATAGCAAACCAGCCCCTTTAAAAGTCTCAAATAACAACCCAAATGCCCTTATCGCCTTCACCGCTGTCACATCCCTGCCGATTATTATTACGTTCAGTGCCCTGGCTGCACGCGCAAAAATATTAGCGCAAACCTGGTCGCTGATGCCTGGAGATCTTGTTTTTCACCTGCTGCCAATGGCCAGTGCGCGGGGGGTTGTCGGCGTATTATCCAGTATGGTTGCCGGGGGTATTTGTCGGCTACAGCCCCACCACCAATCATTGAATGACGCACTGGCCAATGAGCCTTCTGAGTTAATATTGCTCGATGCCGTTGATTACGGTCAGTTTATCGAGGTGTTGGAACCCTCCTCTGGCAGCATGCTCCATAAGCGCCACGCAACACTGGTGATTGTCAGTACCGCACTGACCATTGACTGCCTGAAAGATCACTGGTGCCAATTACCAGGTATAACACAGCAGTGGGTGTATTCCCTCCCGGAAGGGGGCATCCTGCTATCAATGGATATTTCCAGGCACTACCCATCCAGCTTTACCGGTCACCCTCTCACAGGGGTGAACGTGCGAATAGTAGATGCTGACGGCAAGGCTTCTGATTCCGAAAGAGGCTTCCTTGAGGTGCGAAGCCCGCAGTTGTTTACAACCTACTTCCATCAAGGGGAGGCAACCACCAGAACACTGAACCATGGCTGGTTAAAAACCCACCTGTCGTGTGAAATCAACGCCGCAGGGGATGTGGTGATCCCAATTCCGTGATACCTGGTTTCTATTAACTTAACCTAGGAGGCTGACCGAGAATAGACTGCCCTACTGCGACTGCGATAAATTGGTCTAAAAATTCCTGCTTCTTCATCAAATAGTCCCGCTATTCTCCTCAGAAACAGAAATTTTTATCCTCAATTTCTCGCGATCCTCCCTAAGGCGCTATTCTCGGTCAGGCTCCTAGAGCAGAAAAAGCACAGGTTTTACGGACGAGGTATATTTACCAATATTGAAGGTGGAAGTGCCTTAAATCTTCTCTGTTTTTACGTGAGTCAAAAAATGCGGGTCTGACCTCGTAGCCTTTATCTTCTATATAGCAATAAAAAAAATATTCGGCGCGACCCAAATCTCCCACGAAGGCGTAGGAGCAAACGTTAACCCTGATGGCTTCGTCAATGCGTTCATCGTAAACCCGGGCATTTCTACAACAAAAAAAATTTTCTTGATAATCAGACGTGTCAAAATAACGTATTTTTTTTAGCTGATGCTCAATAATTTCATCTTCAAAAAAGGGTATGTGCACTTTGTAGCTCAGCGATGAACTGTAAACTTCTATTGATTTTATCCCTCTAAGATCTTTTATTGAGGCTGTTTCGACGAGTCCATCATGACTTTGTTCATGGTAGTAAATCGCCGGATCAGTGGGTGAAAAAGGCAAAAAAGGGACGTCTATCGAGAATTGTTCTGGTCTTTGTGAATCGTCAACTATCAGAGTTTTTTCTTGAAGATTCACCCTCAAAACAAATGACATAAAATCCGTTTCATTGTTTTCATACCCTTTGAATCCTGATAGTTCGTAAGCGGACGCGTGTCTGTCAGCATAACTCAATGCCGTTTGCAAATTTGACGACAGGTAAAGCCCGTTGCCATAGGAAGAGCCTCCTCTGACCGTAGAAATTTGCAGGTCTCTTTTTAAATGTAACAGGCGGGTTCGCTCTATTTCATAAACACCACCGCCTCTATAAAAATGTTTGCCTCTGGTCGTAGCGTTACCGTAGCCTGATCTCATCCGCAAATATATCTGTTTATCCTGTTCAACGTTATACTCTTCTAGTAGAGATAAAACATCATCCAATGTCATTTTACTTTCCACATACTCTATATCCTGACCACTGGGATGATCTCTGTATATTAAATGCCCTTTATTCCTGTTATGCTTAATGGCTATAATGGCAACCGAGCTAAACAGTATGTCTTTATTAAAATTACTGATAATGTCATCGTCATTTAATAGATGGTATTTTTCAGTGAGTAGCTTGTATAGCTTGTTATGATTTTCAGCCCCCGCGTTTGGGTATATTTCAGCTATTCTTTCCAGAATAGAATTGTTTGCCTGGCTGCGTGAATGTTCCCCATAGGCTCCTTCATCCGTCATCATGGCGAAGCCGTTGGGGGCATTTAATACAAAGAACATAAAAAGTAAAAATGATAAAAACTTGCTGCCTAGGGATACTTCACTGAACATGTTTCGCATAAATCAAGTTCACCTGTAAAAAATTGCTCACATATTGCACACCGGACAGTTCTTTGCCTTGTGTTGCCGTAAGCCTGTTGATTCCTCTGGTTAGCACTGAACTCGCCTGGAAACCCGTTCCTCGGCGCTTTCGGCACACGACTGAAAGAACTGGCTCCATCATCCCACCCTGCTCCTGGTGGCTGGATTGGTGGCGAAGTGCTTGAAGCGCCTCTTCTGCATAAAATACACACCGTTCTGTGATTTTCCAGCCGCATATCAATGACACATTCGGAACAGAATGAATGTTGACAATGCCAGTTGCGGGTAACAATGGGGAGGTATTCATTACATCTTTGGCAACGTATGGCATCAACGCTTGTGACTGCTCCAAGCCAATTATACCCAGAAGCTTGCTTTAATCCGTTAGCGTGAATGCCGCTGGTTGATGCATGGGTGGCACCAGGAAATGGAGTCTGTTTATGTCGCTCTGGTATGTTATCAACGCGCGTTTTGTTTTTTGGAATTGCACCAGCGATTGCTCCAGAGATTGTAGCGTTATTTTTATGCTTGCCTTCATTAAAACATTGCATACACATTCCTGATTCTCTTTGGTCTTCAGGCCTGTTATTTTGCTCGTGCCTTATGCAAATATCGCAGAAATAATGTCCGCAATTAAGCTCCCTGGCTTGTTCAGAACCACACCGTAAACAACGTTCATCGGTATGAGTCGCTGTTGGGCAATTTCTGGTCAAAGGGTTGACGCTTTTATCTTTCCATAGATCACATTTTTCATTGCCTTCAAAATGGGTACGATCTTGTATAATCGACAAACATAGCCAGCAAAAATTTTGTTTGCAATTCATGCAATGCATATCATTACAACCAAAGTCTTTGTAGATTGGCGTAGCGCATGAAGGGCAGTCTTTGTACTTGTCTTTTTCTGTTTCTCTGAGATCTTTAAAAAATTCTTCAGCGCCGTCTTTGGTTAGGCTGCGTTGGTAGTCTTTGCAGGAAAGGGCTATATGAAAAGGTAAAACGTTACAAAATACACATTGTGTTTTCTTGCATAACGGGCAAATAAACTCGCCTCGACACGGCCCTTCCAGATTGAAAGCCCCTTCGCATAAAGGGTTTTGGCAGAGGTAGATATCTTTATTTAATCGGGCTGCTATTTTCATAATGTTATTGTTCAACTGCTTCATTCCCTCTACGCCTAAAACCACTTCTACGAGTACCTCAGGAAAAATAGCACTGCAGCCTGGGCATGGTAGGCCGGATTCAGTGTATTGACTGATGTCATTCACTGCCTGTAATGCGTATTTTTTAATACAGTTTCCGCAATATTGGTCACCACAACCCTCTTTTTTTTGCAGAACCTTTATATTATCATCCAGGCAAATGATGCATGAGCCAATGTTAAACTGAAATATCTTATCGAATCTTAACAATACATCATAGGTGCGTTGAACCATATCCAGAAGTTCGGAATAATCCCGGTAGAAAAAACCATTACACATTAGATAGTCCATTAATTCTTCATTTTCTATTTGTAATGGGTTATTTTTTAATGATTGTGCTTCATCTTTAAGTATTGTTAGCCATTTAACAAAGTCAATTTCTTTAGCTATTTCCCTATATTGGGGTATATCTACCATCGTTGCAGGGTGACGGAGGCTGGTCTCGACCCTGTCGGTTTTGTATGTCTTATATAGTGGAGTATCCGTAAGATGCCTTGCTTCGGACTCTGAATGCGCCTTTATGAGTATTGATTTTACCATTGTGATAAGTGCTAACATACAGATATATTTTTTGTTTTCCTGGTCACATGGATAAAGCGGAATGTGGGCATGATAAAATTGCGGATGAACAAAACACTCAAATCTGCCACAGGATGATTCTTGATGAAGTGGATCAGAGTAGATTTGCCCCTCTACATTCCGTATAGAACAGTGAGATTTCTCACTGCCAGGTGGGACTGAGTGGGCGAATTCTACACAAAAGAAAATACTCAAAAATAATACTAGCGCCTGCTGCCAATACTTATTATCAAAATAGCGTATTAAAAACCATAACGGCTGATATTTTTTTCTTATTAAGAATAAACTAAAAGCCGCTCTGGAAACCATGCTCAACATCGATAACCTCAAAAAATTTCACTGCCCTGATTTAAACATCACTTATTGTAGTGCAAGATAAAGCCAATTTTTGCAATTCTTCTTCAAGATAAGTTGATACTTTGTTTTTAGCGAAAAATAGTTTAAGTATTCTCTACTCAATAAGAAACCATGGTTTCTTATCAGCCTGAGAAAAAATGGGTTTTATAACCTCTTCTGCCTTGGGTAAATTGAAGTTGAGGTTGAGGTTGAGGTTGAGGTTGAGGTTGAGGTTGAGGTTGAGGTTGAGGTTGAGGTTGAAGTTAATAAGTGTGATTTCTCTATCAGCAGGTTGTACAACCCGGTGAACTTCATCTTTTACTGTGTCAGGGTTTAACCATTGCAGAGCTTGATACCCTCCCCGTTCTAAAGAGGGTGTCGCAAAAATGATATAGATAGGCAACCACCCCCCCACTTTTATCACCCTTGCAAAGTCGGGATTCCATGACTAGGAGCCTGTCGGACTTATGCTTTCGAGCATAAAATTCAGTAGGGCGAGTCAGAATTTTCGATCAATTTGTGTGAATAGTTGACCTGTTTAAGCAAATTGATCGGAAATTCTGGCCGCGCTTTCTCACACTTTCTCGCGCTTTCTCGCGCTTTCTGGATTTCAGGCCGAAATTGTCTTAAGTCCGACAGGCTCCCAGGACTACCCCAGAAAACTAAACACATCAGGCAAAAAACGGTCAAAATTGTCAAATGCATGGCTGCCACCGTCGTCGATGATATAATGTGCACCTGTGTAACGGGCCAACGATTGCGCATAATTCAGCGTTTCATCACCCGTCTGGACCATCAACAGAATATCTTCCGGCTTTTTCAAATGATCAACAACCATGCTGTTTAATTGACTGGCATGGGCCTCAGTGAGTTCCCACTTCTCACCCGTATAGGTATTCTCCTGTGGCCCCACATACTGCTCGAAAAGATCAAGTGGCTTCACCGCGGGGTTGATAGCCACCAGTGGATGACGCCTGTCAGGAAAAGCCTCCTGTAGTTGTGCCTGAAGCCAGGTACCAAAGAAGCCACCCAGAGAACTCCCAATAATATGGATAGGGCGCTGGTCTGCTACGTTTAGAATATTCTCCTGCAACAAGGCTTTCACCTCATCAGGCCAGGTAGGCAATAAAGGAATCCAGGTTTCAACAGCTATTTGTTGACTATCGATATAAAACTGCAAAAATTGCGCTTTCTGTGTCTGGGGAGCACTGTTTAAACCATGAAGATAAACAAGTAGTGGCGTATTGTTCATTATTAATCCTGAATAACTCAAGTTACGCATTGAGCTGATTTTTCGACGTGATAGTCATTATCCTCAATTAGCAGTTGACCGCTTTTAACTCAATGAGAACCCTACTCCCCATGGGAAAATGGCGTTCAACTGCTCAAGCGAGAATTATGAATCAAAATCTCTAAGAACTGTACTGTGACTATCTGCCGCCTTCTTTCAGCAAAACTAAAGCCGCTGACCAATCTGAGCGACTGGTCATTTAGAAGCAGTCTTAAAAGTCTGCCCGTAGCGAGGACCGCGAGAAATGGCGGATAAAAAGTCGCTTTTGTGAGGAGAATAGCTGGACTATTTGACGAACAAAAGCGACTTTTTAGACCCATTTATCGTAGCCGCAGTAGGAGCATGACTTTTAACACTGGTTCTTAGTATAGCCATTGCCCGATAACCCTGCCGCTGCTTTCAGGCAATGTTTTTTCCATCGCGCCCCTTTGATCTTGCTTCCAAGGGTATAAGGCAGAACTTGTCTATCGGGTGCGGCAGTTTTGGAATGCTTTCTCTATCCACACGGGAGACGATAAAAAACAATAAAGACGTTTATGCTAAAGCCCTGACAACCTGCCACTACCAGTGGCTAGGAGCCTGTCGGACTTAAGGCAATTTGGGCCTGAAATCCAGAAAGAGCGGCCATATTTTCCGATGAATTTGCTTAAATAGGTCAACTATTCGCACAAATCCATCGAAAAATCTGACTCGCCCTACTGAATTTTATGCTCGAAAGCATAAGTCCGACAGGCTCCTGGATGAAATGAAGGCTAAAAACTGTTTTTCAGATAGTTTCTCAATGATGCTCCCTTTTGGGAGTTACTCGATTACCAGCAACTTTTGTATCTGGCTGTGAGCGGATAGCCATTCCCTTCACAATATTCAATGCCTGACTTAACTGATAGTCTTCTTCCAACAGACTTTTAGGGTTGCTTTTTCTTTTTGCCATGTTTGTTTTGCCCTTTGCTTCATCCCCGCTGGCATTGGTCAAGTGGCCTTTCAGGTCGGCTTCTTTATAGTGGGCACCCCCTTCCAAAGGTGTCACTTTTACACGAGGGAGTTCAATATCGGGCTTAATGCCTTCTGCCTGAATAGAGCGTCCACCAGGGGTATAATACAGTGCCGTTGTCAGCTTCAACCCCCTTTCGGAATCAACACTCAATGGCAAGACGGTCTGCACAGAGCCTTTTCCAAACGTTGTACTACCAACCAGAACAGCACGGTGATGATCCTGTAGCGCGCCTGCCACAATCTCTGAAGCCGAGGCTGAGCCACCATTGATCAGAACAACCAACGGTACCCCTTCCGATGGGTCACCTTTGGTGGCATTAAAACGGAGTTCTGAATTTGGCACACGGCCTTTGGTGTAAACAATCAGTCCTTCCTTGAGAAAGGCATCACTGACCCCAACAGCAGCCTGTAATACGCCCCCCGGGTTATTCCTCAAATCCAGCACAACACCTTTTAGCTGGCCGTCTTTCTGCTGCTGGCGAAGCGTTTTAAGATGGGCAAGCAACTCCTTATCGGTATTGGCCTGGAACTGACTGATACGAATATAGCCATAACCCTCTTCCAGTGTTTTCGCTTTAACACTCTCCACCTTGATAATGTCCCGCTTCACGGTTACATCAAAAGGCTTGGCAACGCCATCACGCAGGATCGTCAGCTTAATGGGAGAACCCGCTTTCCCCCGCATTTTTTCAACAGCCTGCATCAGTGTCATCCCTTTTACCGGCCCGTCATCGAGCCTGATAATCAGGTCACCTGCTTGCAACCCTGCTTTGTAGGCAGGTGTATCGTCAATGGGAGAGATAATCTTCACATAGCCGTCTTCCATACCCACTTCCATACCCAACCCGCCAAACTCGCCTGATGTACTTATTTCCAGCTCCTTGAAGTCTTCAGGCTTCAAATAAGCAGAGTGAGGATCCAGATCATTCAGCATACCCTTAATGGCTGATTCCAAGAGGGTTTTATCATCCACTTGTTCAACATAGGCTGATTTTATCCGCTGCATCACCTCAGTAAAGGTTCTTAACTCAGCCAGAGGCAAAGGATCCGTTTTTAAGTCAGCGCCATCGTCAGCAGATTTTGCCAGTACCGCCTTATTATCAGGGCTCTGCTGGCTATCGGCCCATCCAGACATAGCACAACCCAACGCCATCAGCAAAAAGGCTGCGCGAAACGTACAGTTCAATGGATGGGGTATTATCATGTAAGCTCCTGCATACGTTGTATTCCAGCAAATTTCAATGGATGAAGACAGGAGCTTACGGGGACTGATACGAGCTCCAATGACTGATCCAGTATAGCTTTTTATCCTGTCAGTGCTTTTCCATAGGAGTTATCGGTTCCCGGGGATCAAACTCCAGCTACCTTGACAGCCACTGAGAGGGGTCAATCGGGATACCTTTATGACGAATCTCAAAATACAATGATGGCTGACTCTGCCCTCCTGTGGAACCCACACGAGCCAGAGGCTCACCGGCCAGTACCACCTCACCCTCCTCTTTTAATAAGGACGCGTTATGGGCATAGAGCGTCAGGTAGTCATTGCCATGATCAACAATCGCAAGTAACCCGTAGCCCCTGAGCCAATCAGCAAAAATGACCCGGCCATCGTTCACAGCCGTTATCGGCTCCCCCACTGGCGCACTGATCAGCAGTCCTTTCCAGCGTAACCCTGTATCTGAGCGAAGGTCGTTATAGCCTGAAAGCATCGTTCCCTTAACGGGCCACGATAGCTTGCCTTTCATTTTACTGAAGGGGATACCACTGCCAGATCCACGGCTTTTCAGAGAAGCCAGCGCCGTCTCAAGGGCCTTTTGCTGTTCTTCCAGGTCAACGAGCCTGTCCTGCCCCTGACTGCGCTCTGCTGATAGCCGCTTGAGCAGGGTTTCTCTATTACGTCTTTGTGCCACCAGTTTTTTCTGCCGCAGTTCCAGCTGTTGCTTTTTCTGGGTCAGTGATTTCCCCAGTGCTTCCTGCTGTTGCTGATTGGTCTTTGCCTCTGTCAAAATGGCCTCAAAGCGTTGCAGGGCAGCCAACTGTGCTTCCTGAAGATATTCAAGATAGACCATCTGCCTGGAAATTTGCTCAGGGTCTTCCTGGTTCAAAAAAAGTTTTATCCGGTCTTCACCGCTGATCAGGTACATTGAGCGCAGACTTTTAGCAATCCGTTTTTTTTCAGCCTGCTTTTGTTGTTGCAAAAACGTCTGGCGCTGCTTCAACGCGGTGATGGACTGCTCGCCTTCTTTGATTTTTTCCTGAATAGCCCGCACTTCCCGCTGCAAGCCACTGATAGCCTTTTCTTCTCTCAAAAGGCGTTTTTCATTGAGTGTATGCTCTTTACTCAGTGATATCAGCGTATTTTTTAACTGGGTAATATCACGCGCTACAGCGTCAATGGCTGCCTGGGTCTGAGATACTTTCGGCTCAGCCTTTGACTCAGCATAAGTACTGTTAACACCCAATCCCGCAAGAAAAACCGTCAATATAAAAACCGAAGCATTCATAACCGATAAAGTAAACGACCAGTTATTTATATTCACCCCCAGTATACCTTGGTTTACCATGAATTACCTGTATTCCTTCCAGAAGAAACAAAATCATGACGTGAGCCACCTGCCTGCTGTAAGCTGATAACATGCTGGATTCAACATCGACCGGAATGTCACCATGCGACTCACCTTTCTGGGCACCTCTGCTGGCCTGCCTACCAATGAACGAAATGTCACCGCATTGGCACTAGCGATGGATAACAGCCGTCGCTGGTACTTAACGGACTGTGGGGAAGGCACACAACAGCAGCTGATGTACTGTCAGTATTCCCTCTCCCAGTTACAGGCAATTTTTATTACCCATGTCCATGGTGATCATACCTTTGGTCTTCCCGGCTTGATTACCTCGGCCTCAATGCAAGGGCGTCAGGCTCCCCTGGTTATTTGCGCGCCCGAAGGGGTTGAGTCATTCGTTCGCCATACCCTGAAATGCACTGACTCCTGGAACCTTCCATTTGAGCTTTCCTTTCGCCGCTCAGACGAAGCAGGGTTTGCCTACGCTGATGATACGGTTTCGGTCACTTCACACCCGCTGTCACACCGCGTACCCAGTTTTGCCTACCGCTATACAGAAGCTACCCCCACCCCTCAACTGGATATACAAAAGCTACAGACATTATCCGTACCCCAAGGCTCCTTGTGGGGACAGTTACAACAGGGAAAGACCGTAGTACTCGACAATGGTCAACGTATAGCACCCGAACAAGTCATCGCCACACGGCCCAAGCCACGTATTGTTGTCATAGGCGGTGATAATGACCGGCCTGACCTGCTGGATGCCATTTTGCCAGACACCGACCTGCTCGTACACGAGGCAACCTTCACCCATGACGTTCTTCAAAAAGTCGGCCCGAACTGGATGCACAGCACTGCCAAAATGGTAGCGTTAGCCGCAGCCAAAGCCAATCTTCCCCATCTCATTCTGACCCACTTCAGTGGGCGGTTCCGGCTATCAGCAAAGCCTGGCGAAAAAAGTGTTGAATTACTTCGCCAGGAAGCTCAACAATTCTACCGGGGGCAGGTTGAGCTGGCTGAAGACTTTGCTGTCTGGGAGTTATCCAGAAAGGGGGGGTTACAGCAAGTACATGGTAATAAAAGAAGATAGGTCATAGCAGAAAAGACAACGATAGTATATTTTCTCTGCCACTCCCTTTGACAACGTTTACACCCACTGTTTAATTTACTGACCGTAGTTAGCCAATGTTGCCAGCAGTTTATCTTGCGCGCCGCGCTTTCGCTGTCCACGTACGGGGCGGTTCAGCGTATAATTGCCCTCACTGTCCAACTGCCAGCTACACACGTTGTCGGCCAGATACAGGTCGAGCTCTTTTCTAACACGAGAAACCAATTTCGGATTCTCTATGGGAAAGCAGGCTTCTACCCGCATATCGAGGTTTCTGACCATACCATCAGCACTGGCGCAGTAAACAAGGGGCGTATCATTATTTTCAAAATAAAAAACACGGGTATGCTCCAAAAGACGCCCGATAACGGAGCGGACAGTGATATTCTCGGACACGCCTTCAATGCCTGGCTTGAGGCAGCATATGCCACGAATCACCAGATCAATGTTAACCCCTGCCTGTGATGCTTTATAAAGCGCTTTAATCAACTGGGGTTCAGTGAGCGCGTTCATTTTCATAATGATACGTGCCGGCATCCCCTCTTTAGCGTTAGCCGCTTCCTGATTAATCAGCTCAATCAGACTCTTTTTCAGCGTAAAAGGCGCATGAAAAAGTTTACGTACCCGGACCGCGCGCCCCATTCCTGTCAGCTGTTGAAAGAGCTTACGGACATCGTTAGTGATATATTTATCGCAGGTTAGCAAGCTGTAATCTGTGTAAAGTCGGGCATTACCGGCATGGTAGTTACCCGTGCCCAAGTGGGCATAACGCTGAATCTTTTTTCCCTCACGGCGAACAATCAACATCATCTTCGCGTGAGTTTTGTAGCCAACAACACCGTAAACAACCACGGCCCCGGCTTCTTGAAGGCGCCGTGCCAGAAACAGGTTTTCTTCTTCGTCAAACCGTGCCCGGATCTCCACCACCACAGTAACTTCTTTGCCATTGCGTGCCGCATCCACCAAAGCATCCACCATTTCAGACTGAGCGCCGGTACGATACAACGTTTGCCGTATAGCTAACACATTCGGGTCATTGGCCGCCTGTCGCAAAATATCAACAACAGGCGTAAACGACTCAAAGGGATGCAACAACAGCATATCTTCACGCGCGACAATGTCCATGACACTCTCGCGCTTTTTGCGCAATTTTTTCAGAGCCTTGGGAAAGCTTGGTGTGAACGGCTGAAAGGTCAGCGCCTTGTTGTCGCTGTGGTCACATACTGACATCATGCGCGTCAGATTCACGGGGCCATTAACCTGATAGAGCTGGTCATCAGTTAACCCGAATTCATCAAGAAGAAAGTCAATTAAGGGGCGTGGGCACGTATCCACAACCTCCAGCCGAACCGCTTTTCCATAACGGCGGGAAAGCAGCTCACCCTGCAATGCTTTGGCAAGGTCTTCCACCTCATCCTCAAGGTCAAGATCGCTGTTTCGGGTCAGACGGAATTGATAACAACCTTTAATGGTCATTCCCGGAAAAAGGTCTTCGGCATGGCGGTGAATGATAGACGACAAAAATACATAACTTTCACCCTCTGCTTCACACACATCATCTGGCAAACGAACGATTCGGGGTAAAGAGCGAGGAGCAGGAATAATCGCCATGCCTGTTTCACGACCAAAAGCATCCTGCCCTTCCAGCGATACAATAAAACATAACAGCTTATTCGCCAACCGGGGAAAAGGGTGCGCCGGGTCTAAACCAATAGGGCTGATAATGGGCATCACTTCGTTATAGAAAAAACGCTTTATCCAGGCAGCCTGCTTGTCAGTGAGTTCATCACGCCTCAAAAAGCGAATGCCATTATCCCGCAATACCGGCAGCAGGGAGTCATTAAATGCCTGATACTGACGCTGCACCTGCGCCTGTGTGGTATCGGCAATCTTTTTCAGAACCAACTGCGGACTCATCCCATCAAGACCCACATACTCGCGGGAGAATTCAATTTGCCGCATTAACCCCGCCACACGAATTTCAAAAAATTCATCCATATTAGAGCTGAAGATCAGCAAAAAGCGCAGGCGTTCCAAGGGCGGCAAATCTTCACGGAAAGCTTGCTCCAACACCCGAATATTGAACTGCAGATGGCTAAGCTCACGGTTAATATAGTAATCAGGGTTGCCCAGATCGGTTAATTTGGGTGTTTTCATCTCAGATGCCACCGCCACCTGTTGGCTGGGGATAACATTCTGGCCGGATACTAACGTGGCAACGCTTGTGTTATCCATAGGGCCTCTTATTGTTTATTACAGCGCCTGTATGAGCTGAATCGGATTGCTTATGACACGCTCATCAGGCATGCGCGCCTGAAGTAGCGACAAGGGCTAGGAGCCTGACCGAGAATAGACTGCCCTACTGCTATTGCGATAAATTGATCTAAAAATTCCTGTTTCTTCATCAAATAGCCCCGCTATTTTCCTCAGAAGCAGAAATTTTTACCCTCAATTTCTCGCAATCCTCGCTACGGGCGCTATTCTTGGACAGACTCCTAGATAAAAGCAAGCACTTGTTCAAAACAAGAAACAGCTCTCAGACTCTTTCAGAAAAAACACTGTATACCAGCAAGTTGTTACAAAATTACAGGGGCAAAGCCAAGCGTGATTAACCCCGTGGCGTACGCAACAAGCGAGCCGCCTCAATAGCATAGTACGTCAGTATGGCATCAGCACCGGCTCGTTTCATGGAGGTCAGTGACTCCATCATCACGCCATTACCATCAAGCCAACCATTGTTAACGGCCGCCATATGCATGGCATATTCACCACTGACCTGATAAACAAAGGTGGGGACTTTAAAGTGCTCTTTGATGCGCCTTACCACATCCAGATAGGGCAGCCCCGGTTTGATCATCACCATATCCGCACCTTCTTGAAGATCGAGCACCACTTCATGAAGCGCTTCGTCACTGTTACCCGGATCCATCTGGTAACTGAATTTATTCCCTGAGCCTGATTCCAGGTTGACGTTAGAGCCTACCGCATGGCGGAAAGGGCCATAATAGCTGGAGGCATATTTGGCAGCATAGGCCAGAATCCGCGTATTCACATGACCATTTTCTTCCAGCGCATCACGAATTGCACCAACGCGACCGTCCATCATATCGGAAGGGGCGATAATATCGGCACCAGCCTCTGCATGGGACACCGCCTGCTGAACCAGTACATCGACGGTCTCATCATTAACCACATAACCGCTATTATCAATCAGGCCATCCTGACCATGGGTAGTAAAGGGGTCCAGGGCAACATCGGTAATAATTCCCAGCTGGGGATAGCGATCTTTAACAGCTCGCACCGCACGCTGGATAAGACCTTCAGGATTCCATGCCTCACGGGCATCAGCCGATTTTTTATCCATTGGTGTCACTGGGAATAAGGCAATGGCAGGGATACCCAGCGCAACCCATTCTGCCGCATCCTTGATTAACTCATCAATACTCAGCCGTTCAATATTAGGCATTGGTTCACAATGATTGCGTTGCCCCTGCCCCTCAAGGACGAAGACAGGGTAAATCAAATCATCAACAGTCAGGCGGTTTTCTCGCATCAACCGACGGGAAAACTCATCATAACGCATTCGTCGTGGACGGGAAGCAGGAAATGGACGGTCAATCATGACCATGTAACCTCTTGTCGTGTTCACAGTAGCCGCACATTATACGTAATAAACCCCTCACCTGAGAAATGCAAAACAAGGCGGCGCGTCTCACAAAAGCAATCTTTTCTCCTCCTTTTCTGGCGATTTCTGGCGATTTCTGGCGATCCTCCCCAGACACAGACTTTTAAGACTGCCTCTGACAACGTGATGGGCATGGCAGACTGGACATAAGTACAGCAGAAATGACGAAAGTCGCCAGAGTCATTGCCAAGCGTTTCAACAAAGGGCTGGCGTTCAGACGGTCAGGGCAATAGCTTAGTAGGAACAAACCATTGGCATAAGACCAAATAGCCGGGCTAGCTCACTATCCAATAAAAGAGAGATATTATGATAAAAAACAAACTGCTTCTGTTTATCGGTATCGGAACGGCCATAACTGCCTTTTATACGTCAGGAGGGGCAGACTACCTGACACCTGATGTATTTGGATCATTATACAAAAAAAATCCTGGCCTCACCGCAGGACTCTTTTTTTTAGCGTATGTCATGGTAACGGGTCTTTCCTTGCCCGGGGCAGCATTACTTACTTTAATCGCAGGCTTTATTTTCGGCTTTCTACCGGCATTGGTCATTGTCTCTTTTGCCAGTACTATTGGCGCAACACTGGCCTTTCTTTTCTCTCGCATCTTGCTCAAAGACTGGGTTCAGAACAAATTCGCATCCCATATAAAAACAGTTAACAGGGGCTTTGAAGCAGACGGGGCTTTCTACCTGTTTACACTGCGCCTGATCCCCGCTGTCCCGTTTTTTGTGGTTAATCTGGTCATGGGACTAATGCCCGTTCGCACCTGGACATTTTACTGGGTTAGCCAGCTAGGCATGCTGCCCGGCACAGTAGTGTTTGTTAATGCGGGTGCTCAGGTGGGTCAGATAGAGGCACTGTCTGTCAGTGGTATTTTATCACCGGCACTGATTGGCTCTTTCGTGCTACTGGGAATTTTTCCTTTACTCATCCGTAAAGGTGCCACACTCTGGAAAAAGAACAGGAGCAAAAGGGAAAATGGCGAGTAACACCCGTTTATCGTAGCGACCTTTGAGCAATGCGAAATGGCTTAAAACCTCTCCAACTTCAGACCGACGATAGGGCTGCAACCATCAATTCGCGCGAATAATTGACCTGTTTAAGCAAGTTGATCGGAAATTCTGGCCGCACTTTCTGAATTTTAGGCCGAAATTGCCTTAAGTCCGACAGGCTCCTGGATTCAACAGACAATAACTTTACCGCGCGCAGAGATGACAAAAGAGAAAGCTACTGGGGTATCAGCAGAGCCTGGCGACACCACCAGGCTGCAGGACGCGACCAAGAAGAACCTCTAAATACTATGGCACCCTAGCTCTTTAACGGCACTGCCAGGGTTGTTATAGACTTTACAGGAAAGATCAGGAGATACCATGATCGGAATCAAGTAAGGCTCCGCGCCTTTAGGTTTATAAAACTTAAAGATTATTTTAGGCTGCCCCTTGGTATCAACGGCATAGAATGTGGCACCACTACTTTCCTTGGCACAAGAAGAAATCAGATCTTCGGTGGTGTTTACTTTTGACCTGGCGGCACCCTCGCCAAAGCCTACCCGGCCGGTTTGAGTAACCAGGCAATTTGTGTCGTGTGGCACTACAGAAACTGGTGCTGTTGGGCTAGGTGCTGTTGGGCTAGCCGGCATAAGTGAAACAACCACTTCGTATTCTTTTGCCATTGTAGCGCGAGATAAAAAAAGCAAACAACTCAATAAAAGACAGACAAAATATTTCATTACTCATACCTCTCAATTTAAAGCCAGAAAAAAGTTTTCTGACTAATACACGTCGTTTTCCTAACGACACCTTTTAGTATTTCTAACGACGGCATAGACTTTTGGTGCACTGAGCGTCACACCAACATTAGAAAAGCCAATAATTATTGCCTCCAATCATTGAAGGAAGATTTTTACAAGCTGTACGACAACACTACAAACCATTAAAAATAAAAACGCCAAAATTGTTTTTTAAGCTATACCCAAATCACCATAAAGGCAAAATCTTTATAAGAACAATAGTGAATAAAGTACAAAGACTCATCAGTATCAAATAGCCATCGACTCTTCCAACTGCACTTAACACTCGTTAGAAACGTCGATTGGCATAATGTAGCAGGCAGCAAGATCTTTTGACTCAATAAAGATATACACTACAAGTGATGTCAGCATAAAGAACAGTAAGGGTATCAAAGCCTAACAAAAGACCCGGCAAACGATGAGGACGTGACTTCAGGGAAGACCTAGGAGGCTGACCGAGAATAGCGTCCTTAGCGAGGATTGCGAGAAATTTTTAGACCAATTTATCGCAGCCGCAGTAGCGCGGTCTATTCTCGGACAGGCTCCTAAACATTGCTGCACGCTATCTTTAAATGGCTGCTGTCTATTGTACAGGAGAGGTGTTGAGATACCATGATTGGAATTAAATAAGGCTTTGCGCCTTTTGGTTTATAAAACTCAAAAATCACCTGGGGGTATCCCTTGGTATCAACGGCGTAATAGACAGCATCACTGTGCTCCAAGGCACAAGAGGCAATTAAATCTTCGCTGGTATCGACTTTTGACTTGGCGACATGGTCTTTAAAACTCACCCGACCCGTTTTAGCAAGAAGGCAGTGTGTGTCTTGTGGTACAACAGAGATCGGAGCCATATTTTCAGATGAATTAACAGAAATTGTCACCTCGTATTCCTTTGCCATTGTAGCGCGAGATAAAAAAAACAAACAACCCAACAATAGACAAGTAATATATTTCTTCATTGCGCATACCTTCCATTTCAATACTATAAACAAGCTTTCCGACTTACGAACATTGTTACGTTCGTATCTATGACGAAATAGACTATTTTTAACGTATACTTAAATCACCCTAAGGGCAAAATCTTTACAAGAACAATAGTGAACAAAGTACAAAGACTCTTCAGTATCTACTAGGAGCCTGTTGGACTTAAGGCAATTTCGGCCTGAAATCCAGAAAGAGCGAGAAAGCGCGAGAAAGCGCGAGAAAGCGCGGCCATATTTTCCGATCAATTTGCTTAAACAGGTCAACTATTCGCGCAAATTGATCGAAAATTCTGACTCGCCCTACTGAATTTTATGCTCGAAAGCATAAGTCCGACAGGCTCCTAGGAGCCTGTCCGAGAATAGACTACCCTACTGCGGTTGCGATAAATTGGTCTAAAAATTCCTGCTTCTTCGTCAAATAGCCCCACTATTATCCTCAGAAGCAGAAATTTTTATCCTCAATTTCTCGTAATCCTCGCTACGGGCGCTATTCTGGGTCAGGCTCCTAGACACTCTTGCACGCTATCTCTAAATTGTCCCTATAGACTGTGCAGGTAAGGTGGGAGGATACCATGATCGGAATTAAGTAAGGCTTTTTATCTCTTGGTTTATAAAACTTAAAAATTATTTGAGGGTATCCTTTGGTATCAACGGCGTAATACGTAGCATCACTATCCTCCACGGCACAAGAGGAGATTAATTTTTCGCTGGTATCGACTTTTGACCTGGCGGCATGATCTGCGAAACCCACTCGGCCCGTTTTAGCAAGCAGACAATGCGTGTCCTGTGGCACTACAGAAACTGGGGCCATTTTGCCCGATGGATAAACAGAAACAACAACCTCGTATTCTTTTGCCATGGTGGCGCGAGATAAGAAAAATAAACAGCTCAATAACAGACAAGCAGCGTATTTCATTGCACATACCTCTGATTTAAACGCTGGTAATAAGTCTTCCGACTTACCAGGAGCCTGTCGGACTTAAGACAATTTCGGCCTAAAATCCAGAAAGCGCGAGAAAGCGCGAGAAAGCGCGGCCAGAATTTCATGCTCGAAAGCATAAGCCCGACAGGCTCCTAGCGTTGTTATATCAACAGCATTTTCTAACTACGCGAATACCTCTACATAACAGAGCAATACTGAGAGGTATACCGCGGTTAGAAAAACCGATTGATATTACCCGAACTGAAGAGACGATTTGGTAAGCTCAGTGACTGAAACCCAAAGAGTTGTAAAAGGAGAAATGGCAGAAATCATGGGAAGAACGTAAAAGCAAATATGTACCTAACTTATACCCAAGTCACTATAAAAGCAAAATCTTTACAAGAAAAATAGTGGACAATACGCAATACCACGGATTAACGTCAGGTGCCTGGTCATTGACGATGTTTACCAGGCACCCCAACATCAAGTGTTGATCACTAATGGGCAAGGTCTTGAAGGATGTTTTAATACATCAACATCAATATCAAACACCTCCTGGACAGTTTTCGGGGTAAGCACCTCAAAAGGCGTGCCTAGAGCTGCCATTTTACCCTGTTTTAACACGATGATCCGGTCTGAATAACGAGCGGCCAGGTTAAGGTCGTGCAAAATCACAAAGACCCCCATACCGGCATCCGCTTGTTCTCGTACCACCTGCAGGGCATGTTGCTGATGGGCAGGATCAAGGGCTGACGTAGGCTCATCAAGCAGCAGGTAACGAGGGCCAAGGGGGCATTCATCCCATATCTGGCATAATACCCGTGCCATATGCACCCGTTGTTTCTCCCCGCCAGAGAGCGTAGTGTACAATCGGTCGCGAAGATGGAGACAATCAACCTTTTCCAATGCCTGGCGAGTCGTTTCCTGGTTTTGCCGGTGATCTGTAGCGCAGGGAATGCGACCAAGTAATACCACTTCCTCAACGGTGAAGGGAAAGCTCAAAGAGGATGACTGCGGCAAAACTCCAACCATCAGCGCCTTTTGATCAGCGCCCCAGTCACTTCGACCATTAAGGGAAACATGTCCACTACAGGGGACGCGATCACCGGTAATGGTTTTCATCAGCGTACTTTTACCGGCTCCGTTAGGGCCAAGGACTGATATCACCTCACCGGGCCTGACACTCAGACTGATGTCGTCCAACAGCTTCTTGCCACCAATGTGGACACCAATATTCGAGAGTTCAAGTGTATGTTCTGTTGCAGACATATCAGGCAATCCGTTGACGTTGCTGCCAAAGCATAGACATAAAGAAAGGCGCGCCCATTAAGGCTGTTACAATACCGATAGGCAGGTCAGACGGTGCGACAATGGTTCTGGCAATCATATCGGCGGCAGTAAGAATAATACCGCCAAGCAGGGCTGATGCCGGAAGCAGAACACGGTGGTCAGGTCCGACCATCAGTCGAATCAGATGAGGGACAACCAGACCAATAAACCCGATAAAGCCACTGACTGACACCGCGACACCCACAATAATGGCACAGAGGGTAATCAGTTTGAGTTTTACCCACTGTACGTTGATACCAAGGTGGCGTGCTTCAGACTCACCAAGCAGTATGGCATTGATGACTTGTCCACAACGACACAGTACCAGTGTTGCGGGCAGAAGAACAACGGCACATACCAGCACCAGATTCCAGGTGGCTCCGCCGAGGCTACCCATCTGCCAGAAACTGAGGGAACGCAGCGCCGTGTCATCAGCCAGGTAAGTCAGGACGCCCATGCCAGCACCTGAGAGGGCATTGATGGCAACACCCGCAAGCAGCATAGTGGCAACAGAGGTTCCATTGCTGGTGGTACCTGTACGATACACTATCCAGGTAGACAACATCCCCCCGACAAAGGCCAGCAGAGAAACACTGAAACTGTGGATAAAACTCCCGGCAATGGAGGCAAACAGCACCCCACCCAATACGATAGCAATACCGGCACCGAGGGAGGCGCCACCTGCGACCCCGATAATACTTGGGTCGGCCAGGGGGTTGCGGAATATCCCCTGCATGGACGCACCCGCCACCGCAAGGGCAGCACCGACCATAATCCCCATTAACGTGCGTGGTAAACGGATAGACTCAATGATCAATTGTGATTGCTCATTGATGGAGGTTGTCAACAGACCAATGCGGTCAGATAAAATCGCCAGAATATCCATCGGCGCAATTGCCACAGGCCCGGTGCCTACCGAGAACAAGAGGATTATTGGCAAAGCAATAGATAATACTGTCAGTAGCAAGGCAGAATGCCACTTTTTACGAACCATGCTTTGCTTTCCCCATTGGTTTGGGCTGGCTGACAAAACCTGGTTTGTTTTTACCGTACAACATGCCAGCCAGACGCATGGCTGTTTCACCCGTACGCGGGCCAAAGCCACCGAGCAGCAGGCTGCCATCCAGTGCGATCACATTGCCATCTCTGCCTGCAGGCGTTTTTCGCAGCGCAGGCTGCATGGTTAAGAGTTGCTCTGGTGTCAATCCATCACCGCGGTCAGCGTAAATAATAAATTCAGGTGCCATCTGCAATAAGGCTTCCTTGGATAAAGGTTTATAACTGGCAAATTGATCAGCCGCCACATTAATGCCACCGGCCAGCTCAATCATGGCATCTGCCGCCGTATTACTACCGGAAACAGACAAGGAACGTCCACCCATAGCAAGCAGGAACATCACCTTTGGTTTGTTTTCATGGCTATCTGCCAGAGCACGGGCTTTTTGAAAAGAGGACTGAACCGAAGCCCACAGGGCTTTCCCTTCTTTCTCTTTATCAAGCAGTTTACCCAGAGACACAATCTGCTGGTGAATAGCTTCTTCGGAATACTTCAGGGGCAAGGCAACGACCTTGACACCGGCATTTTTTAACTGGGTCAAGGTGGCAGGTGGCCCCATATCTTCCGTACCAATCAGCACGGTAGGTTTCATGGCCAGAATGCCTTCAGCAGAGAGCTGCCTGTGATATCCCAGCCTGGGTACATTGCGTGTTTCCGGTGGCCAGTTGCTGGTTATATCCACCGCAACCACCTGATCGCCCGCACCAAGGGCGTAGATCAGCTCCGTAATACCATTACCCGCGGAAATAATACGCTGTGACTGTATCTGCTGGTGAGTGTCAGGACTGACGGTAGCGGAATGACTCCCGGAAACACCAACGTCAGCGATAGCTGAACCATATAGCAATGGTAGAGCCGTCAAAACAAATGTAGCGACCCGTTTGTTCACGAAGCGGTTTCCTCCATCAACACCTGCGCGGCTTTAATATCGTGCTGCCCAAGGAACATCATCAATTTGACCAGGTTGCCCAGTGGCGCTTCCTTGTCGCCAGCGATCAATACCGTCGTTTCAGGGTGTGCCCCGACCTCAGCCAGCAGTTTGTCAGTAAAGGCAGACCAGTCAGTAAAGCGCTCTTCTTCCAGCGCCCAGGGCTGACCTTTGGCCAAGATAGAGACGGTAACTGTTTTAGGTTCGTCTGTTACAATCGCTTCAGCCTCAGTAGCCTGGGGTAGCTCAACCGGCAGACTGAGTGTTTGTACGTTAGCGGTAAACAACAAAAAGACCATGACAATAAACACCACATCCAACAGCGGCGTCAGGTCGGGTAATGGCAACGATGCGCTGGTTTCTTCAGTGCTCTGTATGCTAATCATACTGGCACTACCTCACCGGCAAAGTGCTTTTTTTCAGTTTTTTCCTTGTGGGAGCATGGTTTTTGTTCACTGGGTGAAAAACCATCGTCGTTCATATCCAGCCCCTCCATCAACAGGTTGACATGATTCATGGCAAACTCCAGCTTACTGATATAATGGTTGGCCCAAACCCCTAAGCCATGGGCGCCAGCCAGAGCAGGAATAGCCACGAACAAGCCAAAGGCGGTCGTATACATCGCTTCCCATAAACCACCAGCAAGTACGTCAGGTGTCACCGGGCCGCCACTGGCGGCAATACCCTGGAACATATTGATCAGACCCAGTACCGTGCCAAGCAGACCAAACATGGGGGATAAAATACCAATTAGCATCAACGGTTTTAACCAGTTCTGCAGTGCCCGCTTTTGCTTCAACAACCACAGAGTCGCCACTTCTTCGCGCATCTCTTTAGTACTGGCATTATGGCTGAGCAACACGGCGATGCCCCGGCGAATCCCTTTACTTTTGCACAGGTTTTCACAAAGCCGCTCCTGGCTGTCACTACAGTGCTTGCAGTTACGCACTTCCTGAAACAGGACCCGTAACCTTTTCTTATTCAGTGACGGCAGCGCTGCGTAGGTAATTAAACGTTCCAGCACCATGGCCAGGCATAAGCAGGAAGCAATAATCAATGGCCATGCCATGGGGCCAAGGGATGCAATTTGTTGTGCCAACATGGCAAACCGTCCTATGAAGATTAGTTAAGTTGAAAAACAATGCGTTGGTGAAGTCGTGACTTGACGTTGAGTCCATTGCGTTTTTGGGGTTCGAACTCCCACTGCCTGACAGCAGCAATGGCAGATTTATCCATTAACCCAAAACCGGACGATTCGAGAATCGTGACTTTAATCACGTGCCCGGTTTCATCCACAATCAACTCAAGATTAACAGCCCCTTCAATGTTGCGCCGGCGGTAGCGGGTGGGATACACCGGCTGTACCTGATTCGTCACTACCGGTTTTGTCATCAGGACGGGCTCGTTACTGAGTCCTTCCACTTTGCTTTCTTTCAGGGCACTTTTCACCGAGGCAGGTTGAGCAGGCAGCTCTTTTTTAGCCATAACCTTGTCCGTTTTTTCAACGGGTCGCTTACGGGGCTTCTCTTCGGTTTTTTTAACCACTTCTTTCTTAGCGGGCTTAACGGGTGGCTTTTTCTGTTCAACCTTTTCAGCAACAGGTTTTTCAGGTTTGGGATTTTGGCGCCGCAAGACCGGTTCTGCCTTGGCAACAGGCTTGGGTAATGGTTTTTTGGGAGGTGCTGCTGGTGCAGGCTCAGGTGTTGGCTCTGGCTTTGGTTGCGGTTCAGGCTCTGCCGTTTGCTGTTCTGGCTGAGCCTGCATAGTCACCGTAGAAAACGTCACACTGACAGGTGCTTTCAGGCTGCCTGTGGTCATATCCGGGATAATTTCCTGTTTATTCAAATACCACCCAACCCCCAGATGAGCAGCGATAGAAAAAATAAGGGTCAGTAACAACGTTTTTGACATATTTTTTGTTTCAACGACTTCCAATAATAACGACAATTGACGGATGTTACGTTATCTTCACGATCGACCCTAGGAGCCTGAAAACCCATAATCTCCCTCTCCCAGCTTTCAGTAGACAGTAAATGTTACACAGAGGGGCTGGAGCAAAGTGTTGAGCGCTTTTCAATAACCTGTCAGCGGCGGATATTACTGCATACTGACCATGAGCTCAATAACTTAAATGATAATAATTTGCATTTATCATTTGACTTAACTAGTATGCCCATCGTCGAAAAAACAAAAAAGGCATGGCAAGTGTCGCAATCAGACACGGGTATGCCTTAAACCCAGCCAGTAATTTGCACCAGGATAGCGAGCTGGCAAGACGTCACAGACGGATATTAGCTAACCATGAATCTTGCGAAAACCAAATTTGCTATTGCCATTTTAGCTGCCACTGCTTCTGTTGCGCGGGCCGATGAAACAGATGCCGTGAGTGAGAAAAGTACGACACTTGAACAGGTAACAGTTTCTGCTACCCGAACCGAAAAGCAACTGAAGGATGTAGCTGCCAGTGTCACGGTTATCAACAAAGCGCAAATGGAAAAGAAACTGGCAACAAACATTAAGGATATGGTGCGCTACGAACCGGGTGTTTCCGTTCAAAATGGCTCAAGGGGTGGGCTGAAAGGCTTTAATATCCGGGGCATGGAAGGTAACAGAGTCAAAATCATCGTGGATGGTGTGGATCAGGCGCAATATTTTAATGCCGGTGGTGATTACATCCGAAACCAGCGTAGTTTCGTTGACATTGATTCGATCAAGGCCGTTGAAATTGTTAAAGGCCCAGCATCCAGTCTTTACGGCAGTGATGCCATTGGTGGAATGGTTGCTTTCCAGACCAAAGATCCTGCTGACTACTTGAAAACCACAGGTGACGAAACCGCAGCCTCTGTTAAAGGGGAATACAAAAGTGCGGATCAAGGGTTTTCGGAAACGTTTTCCCTGGCAAACCGCAGTGGTGATCTCGAAACGATGCTGGTTTATACCCGCAGAGACCACCACGAGACCAAAAACCACGGTGAAGGTGCTGATACTTTCGGTGAAGCCAGTGGATTGCCAAACCCTGCCGATACGGGGCTGAATAATATTTTGGCAAAAGCCCAGTACCAGATCAGCGACGCCCATCGGGTAGGGCTGACCGGTGAGCTTTTTGATGCCACCTCCACGGTAAAGCTTAAGTCCCTCGAAGCTGAAGGCGCAAGGGGAAAAGACCAGATGACCCGTGGCCGAATCGGTTTTTTCCATCAGTGGCAAGCCAACATAGGCTTGTTTGACAAAGCACGCTGGCAAGTGGACTGGCAAAAAAGCAGAAGCCACATGAAAACACATATGCCTGCCTATGTTTTTGGTCCCATGTCATTTCCTGAGCGCCTGCTGGATTATAACTACTCAGAAAATGCTTACTCCCTGGGAGCGCAGTTTGATAAAACAATAACGTTTGCGGGCTTGCGACACAACATCGTCTACGGTTTGAACGCCAGCCAGACCCGGGTTAAAAACAACAGCACTGAATACGACCTCGACGCTGGTACAACCGAGCCTAAAAACTATATCCCAACGACTGATGTAACAAAATACGGGGTATACCTGCAGGATGACCTTCAGGTTACTGACCGTCTGGTCGTCACCCCCGCTCTGCGTTACGACACATTCAAATACCGCCCGGAAGGTAAACTGAACAACGGAGAGACTGTTTCTGACAGTAGTGGCGATAAACTCACGGCTCGTCTTGGTTCAGTCTATAAATTCAGTGAACGCCTGTCCGGTTTTGCCCAGTTCAGTCAGGGCTTCAAAGCGCCCGGCTATCTCGATATGTACTACACCTACAATGGCGGCGCGACGGTTTTAGCGAACCCTGACCTTAAGCCTGAGGAAAGCAATTCCTTTGAGTTAGGTCTCAGGGGTGACGGCAATCTGGGTAGCTATGAGGTGACCGGTTTTTATAATAAGTACACCAATTTTATTGAACAGGTTGTCATTGGTCATAGTGCTGGCAAAGAGATTCTCCAGAGCCAGAACATCGGCAAGGTCAATATCAAGGGTATCGAGCTGCGCGGTCAACTTTGGCTGGATGAAGCGGTTAATGCCCCCACAGGCACTACATTGAGGGGGTCTTTGGCCTACGCCGACGGTGAAAACAAGGACAATGGTGAAAAACTCAACAGCGTGGCCCCGTTAACGGCCGTGATTGGCCTGGGTTTTGATGACCCTTCAGGGAAGTACGGTGGTGAACTGGCATGGACACTGGTGAAGGGAAAAAGCAGCAAGGATGTGAGCAACTCAGATTTGCTTGAAGGGGGACAACAATTCAACCCTGGTGGTTATGGCCTGATTGATCTAACGACTTATTACAACCCGGCTGAAAACGTCACCCTGCGCGCAGGCATTTTCAACCTGACTGACAAAAAATACTGGGTGTTAGACGATGTCCGTGGGCGCGATACAACCTTTGCGGGCATTGACCGTTACACCCAGCCCGGTCGAAATGTTTCCGTCAGCGTAAAATGGGATATTTAATGTAATACCAATCGACTCCACTTGGGAAGTAGCCGCCAACCAGCAAAGTGATTTCGCCCACCGCGCTGGCTTAAGGGTCTGCTCCAGACTACCTGTCTCCATGGCAGGTAGTCTTTCTTTTTTTGAGTGTCCGAAACCAGCGCTAAACCTGTCGGTCAGGGGCTTTAGCCCCCTCAAAAAAGCGCCATAATCACCTGGAGTGAAAAGCCCCGGTATTGGAGAAACCGTATTTGCCGGGCTTTCTCTTTAGGGTCGTTAGGGGACGCTTCACCAAATTTTTTAATCCGCGCGCTTTGGGCCAGCTCGAACCAATCAGGATTGGCTTCTTCTAAAGCCCGTAATATAACGGCTTCATCGATTCCTTTTTGTTTCAGTCCCTGGCGGATTCGCGCCGGGCCATGTCCACGGCCAAGATGCAGGCGAATAAAACTTTCAGTAAATCGCTCATCACTGACCAACCCTGCTTTTTCCAGACGATTGAGGACACCATCAATCACATCAGGTGCGTTAATGATGCGGGCCAGCTTCTGATAAAGCTCCGTTCGGCTATGTTCTCGCCGCGTCAGCATACTCAGTGCTGACTGCCAGAGTTGCTTTTCTGAGGCACTATCTTGATTGTTGAAAGCCGCTGGTGTTTCAGGCATGGCATGGAAGACCTTCGATCCAGAAGTTCATTAAAATTGAGGCAAGCAGAAACGACTGTCGCCTGTTTGCGTGCCTGGGCGAGAATGTTTCCCCAGGGATCAACAATCATACTATGCCCCCAGGTTCTGGTACCATCACTGTGGACTCCCCCTTGATTAGCGCCAAGGACAAAACACTGGTTTTCTATTGCCCGAGCCCTGAGCAATATTTCCCAATGGGCTTGTCCGGTTTTATGAGTAAACGCAGAAGGAACCGATAAAATATGGGCACCGTGGTTGGTGAGCAATCGGTACAACTCAGGAAAGCGCAAGTCATAGCAAACACTCAGACCCACTGTCGCAGGCTCAGGTGTGTCCAGGCTGAACAGTGTTGGTTTACTGCCCGGGCAGAAGTCGTTAGACTCCCGATAAGCGCCTTTCTCGTCGCCAACGTCAACATCGAACAGGTGGATTTTGTCATAGTGGCAAATTTCTTTGCCCTGGGGGCTATAAACAAAACAACTGGCGCGACACAGCCCACCGGGCGTGAGCTGACAGGGAATGGTGCCACCGATCAGCCAGCACTGATAGGTCGTGGCAAGATGGCTCATCCACTGCCTGAGTGTATCCTCGTCCTGGCCAGGGTTAGCTTGTTTTTTTCCCCTGTAGGAAAAGCTCTCGGGAAGGACAATAATATCGGGCTGATCATCCAGCGTGTTTTTCAGCAACAATTCTATGGTGTTCAGATTATCGTTAACCTGAGTGCTTGAACACAGCTGCACCAGTGATACCTGAAGGGGGTTCATAGATGTCTCCTTGAAAGCCTTCTACAAAAGATCATGAACAGCTTTAGATCATGAACAGCTTTCTAAAAAATCTGATAGGCTTAGCGGGATAATAAACAGATAAACGTTGAAACCCCATGTGCTTGATTGTTTTTTCCTGGCAACCCGGGACAGCAACGCCTTTGGTGATGCTAGCCAATCGTGACGAATATTACGACCGACCAACGCTACCACTCCATGACTGGGATGACCACCCAATGATTCTCGGTGGACGCGACCTGGTTGGTCAGGGAAGCTGGCTGGCATTCAGCCGTGCTGGCAGGTTTGCGGCTGTCACCAACTTTCGGGAAACGCCCCCTGAAGACGGTAAAAACTCCCGTGGGCAACTCGTCTCACACTTTCTTCGTGACAATTATCCTCCATTAACGTTTTTGACCCGGCTTGAAAAAAAAGCCGCTGATTATGCCGGGTTTAACCTTCTGCTTGGTGATACCACCGGCCTGTATTATTTTTCTAACCGGGGGGGTAGACCGAAAACTCTTGCCCCGGGCCTTTACGGAATGAGTAACCACTTATTGGATACACCCTGGCCTAAACTGAAAAAAGCCAAAGCAGGTTTATCGGCTATGCTTAAGCAGCCAATCTGGTGGAATCGCGCTGAGGACGCTATGGGTATAATGCACGATACCTGCGGCCCGGATGATGAAATTCTGTCCAACACCGGGGCAGATCTCAATGAAGAGCGTTTATCCACCCGCTGTTTTATTCACGGCGATTTCTACGGCACACGCAATACCAGCTTCATTCGGATTAATGCACAAGGGCATCTTGAGTGGCATGAGCAGCTTTATGGTGTCAGAGGTGTTAAGAAAACCATGTTATCACGTTCTATTCAGTGGCTCCCAAAGAACAGGAAAATGTCCTTTACGGCTGAAAAGATCAAACCCATTGATTACTAGGAGCCTGACCGAGAATAGCGCCCGTAGCGAGGATTACGAGAAATTGAGGATAAAAACTTCTGCTTCTGAGGATAATAGTGGGGCTATTTGACGAAGAAGCAGGAATTTTTAGACCAATTTATCGCAACCGCAGTAGGGTAGTCTATTCTCGGACAGGCTCCTAGGAGCCTGTCGGGGCGGGGTGTCCTTCGTGGAAGAGCAGAATTCATCACCTTCACGGAGGTGACGATGATGTATTGATCACACCACTCTCAAGGGCGTCCTTAACGGGCCCCTTAACGGGCCTCCTTGGCCTACTATCAGGAGAGTTTTCATGCTACACACTTTTGCGAAGTTTCTATGCTGTCTGGGATGTGGGCTGACACTTTCAACAACAGGGCTGGCCAACAGTGCCACAGTACCAGGTAAGCATCACTCGCTGTCAGCCCCTCGGGAGATTATTGCCCACAAATATAAGCCCTGGGAAAAGGTCGGCTCCACGGAGTTCCGCTCATCATCGGCAAGTGTGTCTTTTTCACTGGATAAGCCTCGCTCATTCGCTGAAATCAAATTTACCATGGATAAAGCCATCAGGATTGAGACTGCCAGGTTTTATTCAAACAGCGGTGAAGTGTACACATTAGCTTTTCAGCAGCCCAAACCACAAGTGGAGACCTCCGTTCGCCTGCTTCCCAAAAGCCTGGGGGTGATCCAGAAAGTAACTGTTTATTACAAAGACACGGGGAAACATCAGGGCACTATCACCCTGCGAGGAAGAAACCTCGTTAACCAGGGGGCTTAGCCCGGATATTTCATAAACATGCTCCTGGCCTTGCTTGCTCCTTGCGGCTCTAAAGGAGTTTTGCTCAGTCGACCGTACTCCCCGGTACGGCGCTCCTTCGCAAAATCCCTTATTAAGTCCGACAGGCTCCTAGGAGCCTGACCGAGAATAGCGCCCGTAGCGAGGATTGCGAGAAATTGAGGATAAAAATTTCTGTTTCTGAGGATAATAGTGGGGCTATTTG
>NZ_JAVLSP010000043.1:0-29321 GCF_031528575.1 Candidatus Sororendozoicomonas aggregata | reverse complement strand
AGTTTATGATAAATAGCATGCCTCGCAAGGTTCTTGGTGGATTAACACCGCTTGAGGTCTACACTGGGAAGTCTGTTGCACTTATTGCTTGAATCCAGCACTACCATGTGTTGAGTTAAATTGTGTTTCGCGGAAAATTGCTTCCCGCATTCTTGACAGGTATGCATATAGCCCCCGGTTTTGTTCAGTAGAGCGAGTTTCATTTAACCGCAATACAGCAGTTGAATGCTTTTAATACCAGTCGACGCTTCTAACTGCGCTATCGCGCTGACAAACTGAACGCCAGACCCGTGTGAAAACGCCTCAGCAATGGCTGATTATTACTCATCATTTCGCCTTGTTCTGACGCGCGATTTGTCAGCTCTTACGGTGATTAGAAAGACGATGGGTATCACTTGCCGGGAGTCTTATGCTCATGGGGAAAATAGCGTTCAACTGATGAATTTACCCTTAAAGTATAGGAGCCTGTCGGACTTATGCTTTCGAGCATAAAATTCGGTAGGGCGAGTCAGAATTTTCGATCAATTTGTGCGAATAGTTGACCTATTTAAGCAAATTGATCGGAAATTCTGGCCGCATTTTCTGGATTTTAGGCCGAAATTGTCTTAAGTCCGACAGGCTCCCAGTACGAGCCTGGGTTCAGAGTTGGTCTGACAGCTGTCTGTTTTTAGCGCTTTTCAGTGAGTCGCGTGGATAAATCAACGGCCTGGCAGTCCTTTGTCAGTGCCCCTATGGAAATATAATCAACCCCTGTTGCGGCAATACCTGTTAATGTCTCTGTGGTAATACCGCCAGAGGCTTCCAACAGTGGTCTCGGTGCCGGGGACTGCTGGTTGATCTGAACGGTTTCTCCAAGGAGTGAAACGGGAAAGTTATCCAGCATAATGGTATCGGCACCGGCTGCCCGTGCTTGTAAAAACTCTTCATGGTTTTCCACTTCTACTTCCACCGGTTTGCCAGGCGCTATAGCACGAGCCTGCTTGACAGCCGCCGCGATACCACCACAAGCGGCAATATGGTTCTCTTTAATGAGAAAAGCATCATAAAGTCCAATGCGGTGATTGTAGCAACCTCCCGCTTTGACAGCGTATTTTTGGGCGAGTCGGAGGCCGGGAAGTGTTTTGCGAGTATCAAGCAGCTTGGTAGTAGAACCTTTCACCAAGCTGGCATAGTGAGCGCAGCGCGTTGCCGTGCCTGAGAGTGTTTGCAGAAAATTCATCGCTGCCCGCTCTCCCGTCAGCAGGCTGCGGGCCCTGCCCCGCAAGTGAACGAATGGCTGGTTGGGAGAAACGCGATCGCCTTCTTTTACTCGCCAGTCTATTTTCACTTCCGGGTCAAGCTGTCGAAAGACTTCATCAAACCAGGGGCGGCCACAAATTATTGCCTCATGGCGACAGATAATTTCTGCACAGGCTTGTTTGTCGGCAGGAATCAGGCTTGCGGTGATGTCTCCTGAGCCAATATCCTCTGTCAGGGCTTGTTGTACATTTATTTGAATGGCTTCTTCCAGTGCTTTAATCATCATGAGTACATCCGGGTAAGTGAGCGGGTGACTGGCGTCTGCGAGGGGCACTAAAAAAACCAATGAAAAGCAGGCTGAAGATTAACACCGGCCATGAACCTAGCACCATAAAGGGTGTATTACCGGTCATGACCTCGGCCTTACCACGCAGAACACCCTGTTGAAAGCGGGGGATGGTTTTGACCACATCACCATGATTATCCACAAGCGCGGTGATACCATCATTGGTAGCACGAATCAGATAACGCCCGGTTTCCAGTGCCCGCATCCGGGCCATTTGAAAGTGTTGTTCGGGACCTATGGATGTGCCAAACCAGGTGTCATTACTGATGGTAATAAGCAGACCACTGTTGCGTGCCATCCTGGCAACAAAATCAGGGTAGACCACTTCATAGCAAATATACGGTGTAATGACGGTATCGCCTGCCATCAGTGGCGGTTGATTGGCTGGACCCCGGGAGAAGCTGGACATGGGCAGGTCAAAAAAGGCAATCACGCCACGGAGCATGCCTTCAAGGGGCACGTATTCACCAAAGGGAACCAGCTTCTGTTTATAGTACCGCCCGGAACCTTGTCCCAGGGATATGACGCCATTATAAAAGCGGGTTTCGCCGCTGCTGTTATCATCAATGGGCAGGCCGGTAATGAGTGTAGCCCCGTTGACTTTCGCTTCCCGGTCAAGCTGGTCAATAAATCCTTTTGCATGGTTATAATACAGGGGAATCGCATTTTCAGGCCAGATGATCAGATCTTGTTGCCACTGTGTGTCGCTCAGTTTTGTATAGGTTGACAAGGTGTTACGAATAAACGACGGATCCCATTTAAGATTCTGGGGAATATTGCCTTGTATCGCACTGAAACTGAGGGTGCTCACGGGTTTTGTCCATTGAATGGTACCCAGGGGCCAGGCTGCTAACCAGCACAGCGCGGCAAGAACAGATAATCCGCAGGACAGTTTCAATGACCTCCCTGTGGACACGAACATGCTGGCGATGAAACTGCTGGTACACACCAATAAGAAGCTCAGTCCATAAACCCCTGTTATGGGTGCCCAGCTATCAAACGGTGTGTCCATCAGGGCGTAGCCGGTGAGCAGCCAGGGAAAGCCGGTGAGCAGCCAGCTGCGGGTCCATTCAGATAACAACCATAAAGCACTGAACAGAAGTGCTTGCTGCCAGGGCTTTGTCAGCGTTGCCTTTTGCCGGATCTGGCCGTATAGCCAAAAATAAGGCACAACAAACAGGCAAGCCATGCTGATAACAAACAAGGCGGTCAATGCCGTAGCCAAGGGCAAAGAGGCTGCGCCAAACTGATGAATACTGACGTAAATCCAGGAAGCGCCAGCACCGAACAGCCCGGTACCAAAAATCAGCCCGTGGTATAACGCCTGTTTTGGGGTGAGTTCGCGTATGACCAGAAAAGCCGCTGCCAGGGCCAGGGGCACAATGGGCCACAATTCAAAGGGGCTTAGCCCCAGGGTAATAGCAGAACCCGCAATCAGCGAAACGCCTGCTTTTGCTAAATGTTGTTTTTTCATCATATGTAAGCGTTTGCTGAAACTCTTCTGTCGCCGTCACTAAAGATCATAACCCTAGCCCGGATATTTCATAAACAGGCTCCTGGCAGGGTGCTTTTCAGCAGGCGCTGACCCGAATTAAACGGATGCGCCGACCGTCGGAATTGAGGATATCAAAGCGGCGTTTGTCAATGTCAATGGACTCACCGCGCTTGGGCATATGGCCAAACTCCCGCATGATGATGCCGCCGATTGTATCAAACTCGTCGTCACTGAATGTTGTGCCAAAATGGGCGTTGAATTCGTCAATGGGCGTCAGTGCTTTTACGATAAAAGTATCATCCATATCGTTGACGGGTTTAATGAAGTTATCCTCCTCAATATCATGCTCATCTTCGATATCCCCGACGATCTGCTCAAGGACGTCCTCAATGGTGACCAGTCCGGCTACTCCACCAAACTCATCAACGACAATGGCCATATGGTTCCGGTTGGTGCGAAATTCTCTCAGCAGGACATTCAGGCGTTTGCTTTCAGGAATAAACGTTGCTGGTCGTAGATGATCTTTAATGGAGAAGCGATTGTTATTAAGAATCATTGGCAGAAGATCTTTTGCCAGAAGCACGCCAATGACCTCATCTTTGGTATTCCCAATGACTGGGTAGCGGGAGTGGGCAGATTCAATAATATGCGGCAGGAAATCACGGGGTTCCTGGTCTTCTTCAACACACATCATCTGCGAGCGGGGAATCATCACTTCCCGCACCTGCATATCTGCCACCTGGACCGCGCCTTCGATGATACTGAGGGCTTCTTCATCCAGCATACCCTTGCTACCAGCATCACGCAGGAGCATCAAAATGTCGTTGCGGTTTTTGGGGTCGTGACTAAAAATACTGGACAGCCTTTCCATCCAGGTCAGTGGTGCCTGATCGTCCATCGCCTTGTCGTCGCTCATTACCTTCTGTCTTCTCCAGAATGGTTAAATGATGGTGTCGCTTGATAGGGGTTAGGGAAGCCCAGCGCTTCCAACAGTTCAATTTCCAGTAATTCCATCACCCGGGCGTCACTGTCTTCAATGTGATCGTAGCCAAGAAGGTGCAGTGTGCCATGAATCACCATGTGTGCCCAGTGCGCTTGCGGTGTTTTATGTTGCTCACGGGCTTCTCGGGCGATGACAGGCGCGCAAATCACCAGGTCACCCAGAAGCGGGATATTGAGTTCGTCGGGAAAGTCGCAAGGAAATGACAGGACATTGGTTGGCCCCTGCTTGTTGCGCCAGTGCTGATTCAGTTCTGCCCCTTCGATGGCATCAACCACCCGGATGCTGATTTCGGCTGAAGCCCTGCTATTACCCACAGCGGCAGTAGCCCACCGGGTAAACAGAGAAACATCAGGCACACCTTCAGCAGAGCAGGCCACCTGGAGATCGATAGTGGCTGAAGTTTTCACTTGTCGGGTTTTCCTGAGGCTTCATAACGGTCATAGGCGCTGACAATGCGCTGAACCAGCGGGTGACGAACAACGTCTTTGGCCGTAAACCAGTTAAGGCCAATACCTTTGACGTCTTTCAATACATCCATTGTGTGTGTCAACCCTGAACGTGTCCCGCGGGGCAGATCCACCTGGGTGATATCACCGGTAATAACGGCTGTTGAGCCAAACCCAATTCGGGTCAGAAACATTTTCATCTGCTCAGGCGTGGTGTTTTGTGACTCATCCAGAATAATGAATGCGTTGTTCAACGTGCGGCCACGCATATAAGCCAGTGGGGCGACTTCAATAATGTCTTTGTCAATGAATCGCTCAACGCGTTCAAAACCCAGCATTTCATACAGCGCGTCGTACAGAGGACGCAGGTAAGGATCAATTTTCTGAGCCAGGTCACCCGGGAGAAAACCCAACTTTTCGCCGGCTTCAACGGCAGGTCTCACCAGCAGGATACGGCGCACTTTTTCTTCCAGCAATGCCTGTACCGCACAGGCAACGGCAAGGTATGTTTTGCCTGTTCCGGCAGGGCCTATACCAAAGTTAATATCGTGCTTGAGGATGGATTTGACGTACTTCTGCTGGTTGGCGCCACGGGGCGTGATACTGCCTTTGGTGGTTCGGATAGAGACAGGTTTGTCATCTCCACCGCTGCCGAGCCATTCAATGGCTGATTCTTGCAAGAAGATGTGAACCCTGTCAGGTGTTAAGGGTTCCTCTTTACCGGTTTCACGGTAAAGGTGGTTGAGGATTTCCCGCGTGGCCCGGGTTTGGGCGTGACTACCAGTGACGGCAAAGGCATTGCCCCGGTTGCGAATGGTTACGCCAAGGCGCTTTTCGATCTGTTTGACATGCTCATTGAACTGACCGCAAAGTTCTGCGAAACGCCGTGTGTCTTCCGGCTCAAGGGAGAATTGACAGGTGGTAGTGTTAGCACGCTCATCAATTTTCTGTTCAACACTGGAGTAGGTGTTCAAGTTGGTTGGTCAGCCTTTACTGCAAATGCTCTTTTTAGCATATACTGCCATGTGTGTCATGCAAAGTACGAAGAGAGTCGGAATAATGGCGTGCATTAGAAATAAGGGGGCTGCCTGAGGCTTTCCTGGAAGCGTGCTCAAAACTAACCGACGTTCGTTCAGATAATCATAGATACCCGCTACCTCATCGGGTCACAATCCGGTGGGAATAAAGTGAACGGTTGAAAATGATGAGACGGCCTTGTTTGCGGAGACTGGCTGATAACAAAACCATGGACAGGTTTCGGGGGCAAATGGTTTGAAGGCCGGTTCTTGAGTGCTTTCAAGAACGATTGACGTTATCCACCCGGTGACCTGAGAGTGAATCAGAAAACCCCTAACATTTTGCTGTTAACCATATTATATGTCTTTGCCTCCCTCGGCTCAGTGGTCATTACGCCTGCACTGGTGACAATCAGTCATTACTTCAAGGTATCTGAAGGCCGCTCTCAGTTGACGGTTACCATTTTTTTGCTGGGGTATGCCCTGGGACAGTTACTCTATGGCCCCTTTGCTAACCGCTTTGGTCGTTTAAATACCCTCTATGGCGGGTTGCTGATAGCCATGGTGGGAACATTATTCAGTATACTGGCATCACCCACAGAGGACTTTGGGTTGTTAGTTTTCGGGCGCTTTATCGAAGCCATAGGTTGCAGTGCCGGGTTAGTCGTCAGCGCCATTATCATCAATGATTATTATCCTCAAAAAACGGTGCATAAACAGTTTTCTGTGGTGATTATTGGCACAGCTATTGTGCCAGGCATTGCTGTATTTATTGGTGGCTTTTTAACTCAGCGCTTTCATTGGCAGGCCTGCTTTTACTTTATTTTGGGATACAACCTGCTTCTGTTTATGGCTGTACCGGGTTTGCCGGAAACGCTGCAAGGGCGTAATAAAGAGTCATTAAACCCGTCGACGTTATTCCGACACTATAAACGCCTGCTGGCGAACAGGGAACTGTTGATCTTTGGGAGTATTTTTGGTTTATCGGTTTCTTTTGTCTATGTTTTTGCATCAGAAGGTCCCTTTATTGCCATTAATACACTGCATATGTCTTCAGCCACTTATGGCGTGGTCGCACTGATTCCCAGTATCGGTCTGTTCGCAGGCGGCTTGCTTTTACGCCTGTTCACAGAAACTATCTCTCGACAGCAAGCACTATTGTGGGGTGTTCTGACTGAGGCTGCAGGCGCTTTACTGTTGTTTTTTCTTTTTTTGCTGGGCTATATCTCAGTGTATGCGTTGATTATTTCTGTATTTATTACCTATGCAGGACACGGACTGGTCAGCAGTGTCGGGATGAGTCTTGCCATCGCTAATGTGCATGACAAAGCCATGGGGGCATCCGTTGCCAGTTTTTTTTCGCTGGCGATTCCTGTTGTGGTAACGTATTGCACAACACTTCCCGGCAATAAGTCACTGATGCTGCTACCGGTGAATTATCTTGTATTAATGGGGTTGATCGCCTTGTTAATGTGGCTAAGGGCTTGTTATAAATAGGTTTTTTGGTATATCCACTAAAGATGTGGATAACTCTTTGTATAAATTCTGGATGAAAATAAATGTGTCGATAAATTGTGTGTCATAACAATTGATCATTTTTTAGCCTGGGAGCCTGTCGCACTTATGCCTTCTCGCACTTTCTCGCGTTTTCTCGCACTTTCCAGACTTTAGGCCGAAATTGTCTTAAGTCCGACAGGCTCCCAGGATACTTTTGCCTGACTTTTACATTGTTTATGATACGTCCCCTTCAATTCCCTATCGAACCGCAAATACCCATGCCCCAGTCAGATTTCCCGTTCCATAAAGCGCGTAAACGTTTTGGCCAGAATTTCCTGCGTGATCAGAGTGTCATTGAACGTATCGTTTTATCCATTCATCCAAAAAAAGGGGAGAAGCTGGTGGAGATTGGACCCGGGCAGGGCGCATTGACAGAGGGGTTGCTGGCAGGTGCTGGTGCGCTGGATGTGGTTGAGCTGGATAGGGATCTGATTCCCGCGCTGAAGCTGCGGTTTGGCCTCAACCCGGATTTTTGTATTCATGAAGCCGATGCTCTGAAGTTTGATTTCAGCGCCCTTAAAACCGATGACCGACCACTGCGATTAACAGGCAATCTGCCCTACAATATTTCCACCCCACTGATTTTTCATTTGCTAAGCTTCAGGGGGTTAATCAGTGATATGCATTTTATGTTGCAAAAAGAAGTTGTACAACGGTTGGCGGCAACACCCGGTGATAAACACTATGGTCGGCTGAGTATCATGACGCAATACAGCTGCGCGGTGGATAACTTGTTTACTGTCGGTCCGGGTTCTTTTAAACCTGCCCCAAAGGTTGACTCTGCCATTGTTCGATTAACTCCCCACAAAGTACTACCTTACCCCTGTAAAAATGTAGCCAGGCTGGAAGCCGTTGTTCGTGATGCTTTCAGTCAGCGCCGCAAGACTTTGAGAAATACCTTAAAGTCCCATCTCAGTGCGCCAGCGATTGAAAGTTTGGGCATTGCTTCTGGCGCGCGCCCTGAGCAATTACACCTTGTGGATTTCGTAAAAATTGCGGATTATCTTGATAACGCCGCAAGCAAGAACGAGTAGGAAAGGAAGCCATGACGACTTATGCAGTGGGTGATATACAAGGATGCTATGACCCGTTCAGGCGATTACTGGATAAAATCAGTTTTGACCCTGATAAGGATAAGCTCTGGGTCGCTGGCGATATGGTGAATCGGGGGCCTGATTCATTGGCGACGCTGCGTTTTTTAAAAAGCCTGGGCAATGCCTGTGTCGCGGTTTTAGGCAATCATGACTTGCATTTACTCGCTGTTGATGCCGGTTTGAGAAAGCCTCGTAAAGGCGACACAATCAGTCAGATTTTGGTGGCACCGGATAAAGAAGCGCTGATTGACTGGCTACGTTTTCGTCCCTTTCTTTATCACTGCGAGAAAAAAGACATCACCATGGTTCATGCCGGTATTCCCCCCATATGGACACTGAAACAGGCGAAGCTTCACGCGCGCAAACTGGAAATGGCGCTTCAGCGACACGATTATTACAAACTATTGAAAACGCTGTTTAAAATTGAAAAACCCCTGGGTTGGGAAAGTGCGTTGGGGCGAAAAAAGAAACTGCGTCTTGCGGCGACATATTTCACCCGGATGCGGTTTTGTGATGAGCAGGGCCGGTTGGATCTTGATAATAAATCTGACCACCCCAATGAGGGATATGCGCCGTGGTATAACTACGATCAGGCGCCTATAGCTGGAAAAACCTTGCTCTTTGGTCATTGGGCCGCCCTGGAGGGAGAAACAGGGCTTGCCAATGTTCATGCGCTTGACACCGGATGTGTATGGGGGAAATACCTGACGGCTATTAACTTGAAGACCTTTGAGCGAACCCGCGTAAAAGGTCAGCGGTAAAGGTCAGCGGTAAGCTGAATGTTTCGCGCTTTTTGCCGATATGACGGTACGGATATCAGCAATGGACAGCGTGGCTTATGGCCAAGAAAAATGCCAAACTGACCACTTACCTCTGGCAAGGAAAAAACAAGCAGGGACAAGAGGTAAGCGGTGAAATCAGTGCCCAGAACATTGCCCTGCTCAAAGCTCAGCTGCGTAAGCAGGGCATTGTCTCCGCCAAGGTCAAAAAGAAAGGGATTACCCTCGGTACCAAAGGCGGCAAAATTAAACCCGCTGATATTGCCCTTTTTACCCGTCAACTGGCCACTATGACCAAAGCTGGCGTCCCTTTACTCAGCGCATTTGATATCACCTCGGAAGGTGTCGATAAACCAGCGCTGAAAGAGTTACTGATCAAAGTAAAAAATGATGTGGCTGGTGGCTCCAATCTGGCTGACGCGTTGCGCAAGCATCCCTTATATTTTGACGACCTGTACTGTAATCTTGTTGAGTCTGGTGAGCAGTCCGGCTCATTGGAAACCTTGCTTGACCGCATTGCCACCTACAAGGAAAAAACGGAAACGCTGAAAGCGAAAATCAAGAAGGCACTTAACTACCCTATTGGCGTTGTCGTCGTGGCCATAATTGTGACCGGTATTCTATTAATTAAAGTAGTGCCGCAATTTGAGGAAGTCTTTGCTGGTTTTGGTGCAGAGTTACCCGCATTTACTCAAATGGTGGTGAACCTGTCACGCTTTATTCAGGGGAACTGGTTGTATATCCTGGGTGGCATTGTTGGGGTAGTCTTTGGGCTAAAGCATGTCCTTAAAAAATCACAAAAAGCGCGGGATAAACGTGATCGGATGATGCTGAAAGTGCCTGTTATCGGTCAGATTCTCGATAAATCTGCCGTGGCGCGTTTTGCCCGGACGCTGGCTACCACATTTTCTGCTGGCGTTCCCCTGGTGGATGCTCTGGACTCGGTATCAGGCGCAGCAGGTAATGTCGTCTACCGCAGTGCTACTGAAAAAATTAAAGAAGAAGTCTCCAACGGCCAGCAGCTTCAGTTTGCCATGAGAAATGCCAAAACCTTCCCGCCTATGGCGATACAAATGGTAGCCATTGGCGAGGAGTCTGGTGCCCTGGATGAAATGCTCGATAAAGTCGCGAACTTTTATGAAGATGAAGTGGATAATATGGTCGATGGCATGACCAGTCTGATGGAACCCATCATTATGTCTGTTCTTGGCGTGCTGGTGGGTGGCCTGATCATTGCTATGTATCTCCCCATCTTTAAGATGGGGTCAGTGGTATAAGGGACAGGTTAAGGTGTATACCACGTGAGTTCGACGCCCTGAAATTTGTACTATCTCTTGCTGCACAGTGCCTGGTTGGCTGGCTTATGGCTTTTGACGAACGGCACGTGTCTCCCAAGTACCGCTAGCAGGCCAAAATGTGGTTTAAATGAACTGTTTTTACCCAAGCGTTCGTTATTTTTATATCTGCATCCCATGCAAGACAAGGGAATATCCATCGAAATCACGTTAATTTATGCGTAATCCCTGACCACCACCGGCTTTCGCTGGTTGTGGTTGTGGTTGAGTGCCAGTATGCAAGGTAAGCAAAATTATTTTTTAAGTATCCCTAACATGATTGTTAATTAATGCAGTTATTACAGACTTGCAGCCTTCTGGTAAATGTTACGCTTATCCAAATCTATTCAGATATGATAATTTTCCACCATTAATCTATACCGATGAAGGTGGCCTTAAATCCTATAAGTTAGGACTTGTTGATATTGATCATCTAGTTTTTTTAAAGCCAGGGAAAGTACCATTTTCCAGCATTGAGAGTCTAGTTGGCCTGTTTCCTTTTCATGTGAGTGATATTATTGATGTAATAAAAAAATACTCTCACATTACGGATGAAGAAATAAATTCCCTCCATGATGTATCTTCCTTTAAAAAAGAGCAACTAAAAAGGCAGTTTGAAAATTACGATAATTTCTTGCGCAAGAAAAATGAAAATTCATGCTCTAATAAAAAGGAGATAAAATTATCAGAAGCAGATAATAAAGATATTGAAAAGCAAGATATAGGGGTAAAAAAGGCTATTGAATTGGTTGTTAATATAATTAACTCATCCACTAAAGGAGATGTGAGAAATGCTGAAGCATTAAGCATTGATGATTACTTTTTCAGTGATATAGTTAAAGAAGTATTTTTTAATGGCATGGATGTAGATATGGATAAAGCAGAGGAGTTTTATGGACACCTATTTAATATTAAAAGAAAAAGCTTGCGGTTTTTATTCGAGAAAGGTTATATATACTTAAACACTGACTTGCCTGAAAAGTTCAGTAAGGATATGAATTCTGTTTTCTTTTTTATTTGAATGCTAGACTCTATTCGCAATAAATGTGAGCAGTATAGTTTATACTACTCACATTTATTGTGCGAAGTCCGACAGGCTCCTAGGAGCCTGTCCGAGAATAGACTACCCTACTGCGGTTGCGATAAATTGGTCTAAAAATTCCTGCTTCTTCGTCAAATAGACCCACTATTATCCTCAGAAGCAGAAATTTTTATCCTCAATTTCTCGTAATCCTCGCTACGGGCGCTATTCTCGGTCAGGCTCCTAGCACACTGCTAGTTGCTGCCTGAGAAATCAGAAGCCCCCTGCTGCTTTAGCTGGGGGAGCAGTCACTTCGCATTGGCTTTTCGCCTTCAGTAAGCCAAGAGCTATTAAGAGGGACGGCAGCCTCTTTTATGCGTATATTTCTTATAGACTGTAAATATGGTCTGTTTTCTTGATAATACGCCAATAGACTTACATACTGGTCTATAAAGAATAGACAAAAGAGGTGCTTTAAATGTTTGAAAAAATTGGCTCTTACGATGCGAAAACCAAGTTACCGGAAATCCTCCGGCGCGTTGAAGCCGGTGAAGCCTTCACCATCACAAACCGTGGCAAGCCCGTTGCTGACCTCATCCCTAGCCGTGCTAAAAGCCGTTTAAAGGCTGAGGCTGCCATTAATAACCTGCTCCAGATGAAAAAGCCGGTCGTATCGGATGCTGATCTGAAAGCTATGCGTGAAGAAGGTCGCCGGTAATGACGGATTTTGTGCTGGATAATTCGGTGACAATGCGCTGGTTTATGGAAACAGGCAACAGTGCAGATCAGCAGTACGCTGACGGTGTAATGGCAACTCTGGCACAGGTGGATGCATTAGTTCCTAACCTTTGGCATCTGGAAGTGTGTAGCGTCATTGCCAGTTCCGAGCGCCGTGGGGATGTTGATGCTGGTCAAAGTGAAGGCTTTATTGCTCAACTGGCGAACCTGCCCATATACGTTGATCCACTGACGGCTAACCAGGCATTTAGCCGGACACTGGGGCTTGCCAGAAATTACAATCTGAGCAGCTATGATGCAGCTTACCTGGAGTTGGCAGTGCGGGAAAGGCTGCCGTTGGCAACATTGGGTCATGCCTTGGCAAAGGCAGCAAATAAAGCTGGGGTGAAGCTGTACCTCAAGGAAACCAGCTACGGGGAATAAAAATGAGTAGAACCAGGATGGATGCTATTATTTGATGTCCTTGAATCTATCGAACCGACAAATTGCGCAAGAGCTTGGGCTGAATAAGGATGATGTGCAAAACATGACTCAACAGTTAAGGGAAAGTGTCTGCGCTAATCGCTCACAGGAGGTGGTGGAAGAGGCGGAAAACTGAATATCAAGCTTCATTATTTACCACCATACAGTCCAAACCTAAACTCGACAGGCTCCTATGGAAGGTGATGAGCGAATAAGCCAGAGATAATCAGTATTTCCCAAAACCGAAAGATTTCCGACAGAAATTAATGACTTTTTGGAAGTCACGTTACCTGAACCTGAAATTGGTGCTTCTTTGAGCAGCAGGATTAACGACAATTTTCAGCGGTTAAATCCTGCGTCTTGAATTCTCATGGGTATATTAACACTGTTGGTTGTTAATGGATGCCGAAGAGTTTCCATCACTGCCTCAACATCAATACCTGGCCATAGTGTCACCGAAAGTGCCACCGAATATCCTGGCAAAACCCTCCAAGAATGTCTTCATGGTTGTTTCAACCAGCTGGCACATGGCTGACAGCATGACAGACATCTCTGGCTGAGGGTAGCCGTTTGGTGTATAACCCGCTGTCTGAGTAGACAGGTCTTTTTTGCCAACAGTTGAAGGCGACCAGCCAAAAGCAGGCTCCCTGTGAGCAATACGCTGGCTGTTAGCAGCAGACCGTCGTTTGCTGCGTTCACTGGCAACCCAATCCGCTGTTCTGTGGCGTCGGATGTGGTGCGTCCCACGCCGTTTGTGCTGTGTTGTCGTACGGGGGTATTTTCGACGACGACGGGTATTTTGCTGTGCAGCGAGCATCGTCTGCTCAATGGGTTCTCTGCGGGTGTATCGCCCTGGCTGTGTGGCGTTTTCTTCTGGGATTCGCGCAGGCATTGCTGCCGGAACAAACGTCTGTCTTGTTCCTTGCTGGGCTGATGGGTGCACCGGCGGCGGTGTTGTTCTGCGACCTGATAAAGAGCGATGCCTGAAGTCATCGAGACAATGTGTCATCCGGTTATGCCGCCGCTCCATGTAATACTGCGCAGGTAGCTTCTTGCCTGGTGTTCTTGAACCCCTGACAGACGATGATGGTCGTGTTTGTGCTGCTTGTATCACCAGCGCTTGTAACTGTGCAGCGTGTTCCGCTTTAATCAATTCCAGCGTCGCCTCATTCTCTGACTGGTCTTTTATCAGTCGGGCAATCCGGTCTGCATCGTTTTGTGCCTGAACTTCCAAACCACGTATATAAGCCTCCGCTTGTTTAAGTTCTGTCAGCAGGCACTTATTTTCTTCTGTTAGTTGCTGATTGTACTTAGCCAGAGAGGTTTTCTCATTATTCAGCTTGGCAAGCTGAGTTTGCGCCTCGTGGAGAGACTGAGAATGTGGGGTAATAGCTTCGTACTGCTTGTTTTTCAGTTGTTCAAGTTCATTATCTAACGCTGTTATTTCTCTTTGGGCATTTCCATAACATACCGTCAGTTTCTGCACTCTTTCAGCCTGAGACACCACCAACTTATTAAGGGTACTAATCGTCCTTCTTAACGTTCTTAATTGGTCTTTTTCTTTTTTAAGTGGAGCGAGTTGTTGTTGTAAATCTTCAGAATCAGAGTGCCCGGTAAAATGCACAGTGTCGCTCATTGCGGGTTTGATCTTTTTTCCCGCAAGAGCGTCATCCTTTATCTTCTTCAGGTAGGTAGCTACCTCCAGACCTTTAGTCCTGGTGGCTTCAGTGACAGAGATATTACCTTTTTCCTGTGCTGTATCCCATTCAAAATAGCCCGATTTCCCTGGCAGAACTGCACTGCTTATCATTATTGAATCTCCTGTCATGGTCTCTACTTGCAAAGTGCAATGAATATCACGTTGATTAATTGCTCAGACACAGTAAAAGCGATTTCATTGCACAGCCGTCAGGCTGACTAACCTTTTTGTCAGGCTGATGTGGCAATGGAAAACGCCAAGGCGGCGGTGCGCGATTATTCAGGAAGGGGGTGATTGTTGCCCCTTCAGAGCTGAGTTCGACATAAGGAACTGGTTTTATATAGCATAGCTATCACGCTGATTAGGGATGGAGTAGTGCTGTGCTAACAAAGGTATTTTGCACAGTAGACGATTTTTGCAAGCGATTTGAACCAAGGCTAAACCCGTATCTGCTTGAGCATTGTGGCCGTAAGCGCATTCGTAAACAGCCTCTATCAATCAGCGAAATGGCAACAATCGTCATCCTATTTCATGCTAAAGGCTATCGTTGTCTGAAGCACTTCTATATTGATCATGTCTGTAAATACTGGCGTAAGCATTTTCACGGCCTGGTCAGATGCAATCGGTTTGTTGAGCTGATGCTACAAGCGCTGATGGTGCTCTCAGCTTTCTTGCAGACGCGATATGGCAAGGTGCCTGGCGTTTCTTCTATTGAATCAACGGGCATCGCTGTCTGTGAAAAAAGTCGGGCACCGCGCCATAAAGTATTTAAAGATGAAGCAGGCTGGGGGAAGCCTTCCACACATTGGTATTATGGCTTTAAGCTTCACCTGATTATCAGTGATACCGGTGAGTTGCTGACGGTTAAGTGTCTATCAGGCAATACCTATGATCGTGTTGTTCTTGAAGATATGTGTTGCCACTTGTTTGGTAAGCTGTTCGGCGACAAAGGCTATATATCCAAGGCTAAAGCCCAGCTTTTAAAAGAAAAATACAATGTTGACTTGATGACGACACGCAGGAAAAACATGAAACCTCAGAGCCTGCCTGCGTTTGACAAAATACGGCTAAAAGGGCGTGCAATCATTGAAACAGTCAACGATCAGTTGAAGAATATCTCTCAGATAGAGCACACCCACCACCGTTCAAAGCTCAATTTTATGGTTAACTTGCTTGCAGGGCTTGTAGCCTATACGTTCCAGAGAAGAAGCCTTCTCTAAAAATTCAGCATACCGGGTTGGTTGAGCGGGCTTCTTACCCGTTATGTCAAACTCAGATCTTAGGAAAATGGCTTTCAGTACTAATTTTAAGTATTTTTACTTATTTACGACAGTTGTTTTTTTATAAAAAATGTAAATTAATTTATTCAATATAATTGATAAGAAATATAAAAATGACTAAAATGAACCCTCGTCTATCCTCTGTTGCTCCGATGAATCTATCTAAAGTTATTGGTGGATTTAATAAATAAATATCGTTTTATTGGTGGCTAAAATTATTATTGTTAATATATAAAATTAGCCACCTTATATTTAGGTGATTTAAGGGATTCATATGTCTAGAATTTTGAATGTTGTTGGAGCTGGTGTTCAAGGCGTAGATCAGTTGACATTGCAATCTGCACGAACTATAAAACAATCAGAAAAAATTTTCACTCTTGGATCAATAAATGATATTGATTTATTTATGTAGGATATTAATAAAAATTATGATGATATATCCTCTCTTTACAGGGAAGGAGAGCTTGATCAGCATAACTACAATAGAATATTTAAATATCTGTTAGAGGTTATCAGAGTAAGTAATGAGACCTGTTTAATTGTCAGTGGACACCCAAGGTTTGGCGTCACGCTTGTTCAAATGTTGGAAAAATATTTCTCGAATCACGAAGGCTACATACTAAATATACAACCTGGGGTATCAAGCTTTTCAACAATGATAAATGATTTATCAATAGATCCTATTGAAGAAGGAACTTGTATTTTAGATGTTAACAGATTTCTTCTGTACAATTATACTATTGACCCATGTTTAAACCATTTTTTCTATCATGTTTGTTCCATAGGGAACCCTAGAACTGATTATATAAACCCATTAGAAAGAAATAAACCAGATTTTCTGATAGAAAAACTAGAAACCTATTATAAAAAAGATCATCCTGTATTTTTAATATCATCGTCAATAGATAAGAACAATACGCCAGATGTAAAAAAGTCTGTTTTTTCTAAGTTAAGGGATTTACTAAAAAATGTGAGTTTTAAACATACATTATTTATACCAGCAGTTTTGCCGAAAAAAGAAAAAATTAATAATGAGTTTTTCTCTCATATATATGGTGAGTCTTTAAATGATTATCGATCTGATTGAAGTTTTTTTAAAGCATAAGTGGTTAAGGTTTTTTGTTGCAGGATTAATGGTTAGTTCCATAGGAAATGGATTAACATTTGTTGTTGTTAATGGACAACTTGTTGATAATAATGCTTCTGAAGCAATATTTATTATAACATTTTTACTATTTACTTTTCCTGCTTGGTTAGGTAATTATTCAGGTAAAATTTTTAAAAAGTATAACTCTTTTAATGTGATAATCATAGGCGATATTTTAGGTTTGTTAGGCCTTATAATTCCTTTAATAGGCGTTATACTAAACAACAATTTATTACTTATGCTATCAGGGGTAGTTACAGCATATGTTGCAGGGCTAACCTTCCCAGAAGTACAGTTGATGTTTAAACAAGGATTATCTAAAGACAAGCTTCCATTGGCTGCTGGCTTGGATACGCTTATATTTTCTTCAAATGTATTGCTCGGAGTAGGTATAGGAGTTATATTGTATGGATATATAGATATATTTCTATTTTTTATTATAGATGGAATGAGTTTTTTACTAGCAATAGCTCTTTTTATATTGTCTAGAAATAAATTAAAAAACAATTGCATTATAAAAAATGTTGAAAAACCAACAACCGATTTAATATGGTCAGGATTAAAGTCACACCAGAAAGTTAGTATATTATTACTACCAATTTTATCATTTTTAGGTGCTCCTTTATCAGGGCTTTTACCCAAATTAGCTCCAGAATTCACTAGTAAGTACGTACTAACGCTCTTGTTTGTCAGAAGCTTTGGTCAACTTTTAGCACCTTTAATATTACCAGCAACAAGGTTCAAGGATTTTAGTAAAAACAAGTTTATTTTATTTGGATCAATTTTTAGTTTTATAGGTCTATACCTAATAATTCCTTTTTCTCCATCGATAATATTAACTTCTTTAATTATTTTTTTAGCACATCTTTTATCTAATGTATATTACTCATTATCTACATTTAGAATACTGGATGACTTTGACCAAAAGCACATACATTCAGCCACATCTAAATCATATAGACTTCAAATGATTAGTATGTTTTTATCATCTTTAATAACAGCCATGTTATTTATCTAACCCATAAATCAGGCGCATAAATGCGCCTGGTTAGCTAAAATAAAAAGGTACTGTGTTTTGATATCAAAAAAAACAGATATAATTTCTGAGTACAAAAAAAACAAATACTCGGCTAGTAATAAAATCGAGCAGGACGTTTTTTTAAACCCAATTAGCTGTGCAAAGCTAAGAAAAAATAATCAATATACATTCGAAATACCATCAATTTCTGAGCATTCTTTTTTAAAAAAGTCCAAACAATTAAAGATATCAAAAGACTGCATTTTACATTGGGTTAATTCTGAAAACGGCGACAAAATAAAAGAAAGTTGTGGTTTAGAGGAGCATTTGTATTCCATAGATTATTGCTCAGAAAGAAGTTTTTTCTTGAGGAAGAAAATTGATCTTTTTTCACCTTACTTTGAAGAAGAGATTAGTTTAATAGCTAGATTTATCTCATCTATAGTTTGGTTGACATCAGATGATGATGACGCTGAATTTGGCAGCGCATCATTTTATGAAATGCCACATTGTACTTTTTTTTCTGATGCAGCTTTATTTTTTGTGCCTCCGTACATACAAATAGAAAAGGGTATTTCTGGCATCGCTATAATTGAAAACATGTACCATGAAGCACTTCATCATCAAATGCACTCACATTGTTTCAATAACAAAATAAGCTATGGTAAAAACATAAACCCTTATGAAGAAACTGTCTATCTTCCGCAAAGAAAAGACAGAAAATTCACCTATTTTCAAGCAATAAATGCTCTTCACGTTTATCATAATGTGGTAAAATTTCGTGAAAAAGCTATATCTGTTTTGAATAAAATAGATATAAAAAACAGCTCAAAGCTTCCTGAAAAATATTTAAATAAATCGGTAGAAATGAAACATTTTCTTTATGAATCTCTACTAAGAGAAAAAAGAAATTTATCAAAAGAAATGATAGATATGATTAATCAATGGAGATAAGTAAAATGGATATCACATTTAAAAGCAATAATGCTCTTGTTATTGATAACGTATTATCAAGAGAAGAGTTTGATGCAATAAAGCTTTATTTGCAATTTGAAAGTTATTCTTTTGTTCACGAAAGCGAGTGGAATAAGTCATGGAGATTGTGGGACGGACACCCAGTTTCAAGTGAAACATACATAACAAAATCATCAAAAAATATAACAGTTAGCTTTAATAATAAGAATGCGGAGAACTCAGGTATCTCACTGATATCTAATAAAATTCTTGAATGGCAGGATATTATTAGGGTATGGCAAAATAATAAAAAATCATGGGATTATTTTTCAAGCACAACATATTTATACCCTCAAGGCTCAGGTCTAGGATGGCACGAAGATAACAACCAATATTTAGGTGCATACATTTATTATGCTCACCCAGAATGGAAACCTAGCTGGGGAGGAGAGCTTTGTTTGTTTGATCAATCAGGGTTTGATAATAGCGGATACTCCGAAAACATTTCAGCAATGAGTAAAAAATCTATCGAGATGTCAAAAATTAAAAACGGTGATATTGGCCCAGAGTTTGGTTGGTCTCTTAGAGAAAGAAATATATCCGAAAGCGATGGAATTGGCACATTTATATATCCAAAGCCAAACAGACTTATTTTGATAAAACCAACAACAACACATAGTATAAAAAAAGTTGAATTAAGCGCAGGAGATAATATGCGTTGCAGTATTACTGGTTTTTTCGCAAAATCTTAACAGTTCAACTACCGACTAAAACTTATGAGACCTGAGTTCGACATAAAATTCAGCATACCGGGTTGGTTAAGCGGGCTTCTTAACCGTTATGTCGAACTCAGGTCTTCAGCTATTTTTTCCCTAATAACAGTTTCACGGCTGCTTCCTGCATGCCTTCAATGGCTTCCCCTTCCAGGTAGACACCATCATTGAGTAGTCGGCAAATGCCGTGTAGCATTCCCCAGCTCACCTGAGCAAGTCGCAGGGCATCAATGGTTTGTATAAACACACCTTCTGCCTGCCAGGTGCGAATGAATGTAACGTACTGTTGAAAGACCTCACTGGACAGGGCTTTAAGGGAATCTGAGGGCTCACCGTTTTTCCAGACGGGACGCCCAAACATCAGATCGTATTGCTCACCATGGTCTTGGGCAAAGGTAATATATTGACCAGCAAACTTCCTCAACCAGGACTCCAGAGGGACGGGCGGCTGTTGAAATAAGGGGGAAAAATGCCGCTCCCATGCCTGAAAGCCCGACTCAGCAATGGCACTGACCAATGCATTTTTATTATTGAAATAGTGATAGGCTGCTGTTCGGGAAGCGCCCACCCTTTCTGCCAGCACTCTCATGGACAGTGCTTCCACCCCCGACTCACGAATCATCTGCGTTGCCTCAGCCAGCAGAGCCTGCTTCAGATGACCATGATGATAGTGTTGCCGTTTCACGTTTACCCCCCCCCCAGCTAATTAATCTTGACACTGTCAAGTCGCAAGTTTACCTTAGCCCCTATTGACATACACCAATAAAATTCAGAGCGAGGCATTTTATGGCCGACTCATTTCTAGATGTTCAGATTGATGCGGGTATCGCCACGGTATCACTTAATCGTCCTGAAAAACGCAATGCCCTTAACCTTGATTTCTGGTATTCCTTTCCTGAGATTATTCGTGATATAGACAATAACAGTCGTGCTCGTGTGATTATCCTTAAAGCACAAGGCAGTGTATTTTCTGCCGGGATGGACCTGAGCATATTTATGAATTGTGGTAACAAGCTTATTCAGGGTGAGCCAGGTCGGCGTAGCGAAAACCTTCGTCGAACGGTAAAGCAATTACAGGCAGCTATCAATGTATTAGAAGAATGTCGTATACCAGTACTGGGTGCTATTCAGGGAGGTTGTATCGGTGGTGCTTTCAATCTGGTCAGTGCCTGTGACTGCCTTTACACAACAAACGACGCTTACTTTTCTTTGAAAGAGACACAGCTGGGGATGACTGCTGACCTTGGCGCCTTGCAACGGTTACCCTATAAAATGCCGGAAGCTCTGGTTCGAGAGCTGGCCTTTACCGGGCGAAAATTTCCTGCCAGTGAAGCCCTCCAGGCAGGGCTGCTCAATGCCGTTGTGCAAGATAAGCAACAGCTGATGACACATGTGCATCAAATCGCCAAACAAATTGCCGCCAACTCGCCGCTGGCCGTTACCGGCAGTAAGGAAATGCTAAACTATGCACGCGACCACAGTGTCATCGACAGCCTGAATTATATGGCCACCTGGCAAAGCGGTATGTTCCAGCCCGGTGAAATGATGAAGGCTTTTCAGGCAAATAGTAACAATCAGCCCGCTGATTATGATGAGCTTTGGCCTGTGGAGCCACCTTTGTCTTAACTTAGCCGCAGTCTGAAAGTCGTGCTGCTACTGCGGTCGGTGAAAACAGGTATAAAAAGTCGATTTGGTTGGTTTCTTAGCGGACTATTTGCCACTGAGCATTGACTTTTTATCCTCAGCTCCTCTTGATTCTTGCTATGCGTGGACTGTTAAGGCTGCTTCTGACTTCTGCTTGCCACAGAACAATACTGCACTTGTCTCATAATAAAGGTACTTTCATGACATCTCCTACTCCCTACCCCCACCTTCTAGCCCCGTTAGACCTGGGCTTTATCACCTTGAAGAACCGGGTGCTTATGGGTTCCATGCACACAGGACTGGAAGAGCGAAAACAGGGCTTTGAACGATTAGCCGCCTTTTATGCAGAGCGCGCCAAAGGGGGAGTCGGCCTGATTGTTACAGGAGGGATTGGCCCCAATATAGAAGGCGGTGGTATGCCGGCTGCGGCTTTGCTTAACAAGCCTGAGGAAGTTGAGCAGCATAAAATGATAACAGAGGCCGTTCATCACGAGGATGGAAAAATCTGTTTGCAAATACTCCACACTGGCCGTTACGCCTACCATCCAATGGCTATTGCACCGAGTGCCCTTCAGGCACCTATTAATCCGTTCAAGCCCCGTGAACTAACACCAGAAGAAATCGATCAGCAAATTGAAGCGTTTGCCAACACCTCTGCCATGGCGAAAAAAGCGGGTTATGATGGCGTCGAAATTATGGGTTCTGAAGGTTATTTTATTAACCAGTTTATTGCTGCCCGCACGAATCACCGCCAGGATGAATGGGGCGGAAGTTATGAAAACCGCACACGCCTGCCCATAGAAGTTATTCGTCGTACCCGTGAACGGGTAGGTGATGACTTTATTCTTATTTATCGTCTTTCCATGCTTGATCTGGTTGAAGGTGGCAGCAGTTGGAACGAAATTGTCCAGCTCGGGAAAGCCATAGAAAAAGCTGGCGCCACGATTATCAATACGGGTATTGGCTGGCATGAAGCTCGAATTCCGACCATAGCCACCATGGTACCTCGCGCAGGCTTTACCTGGGTGACGGCTAAAATCCGCAAGGAGATTTCCATCCCGGTTATTACCTCCAACCGGATTAACATGCCTGAAACAGCAGAAGCGGTGCTGGCCAGAGGGGATGCAGATATGGTTTCCATGGCGCGGCCAATGCTGGCAGATGCTCAGTGGGTCAATAAAGCGGCCATGGGCAAAAGCGATGAAATCAATACCTGCATCGCTTGTAATCAGGCGTGCCTTGATCACGTTTTTCAGGGGAAAATCGCCAGTTGCCTGGTCAACCCCCGCGCCTGCCATGAAACAGAATTAAATTACCAACCTGCGACGGTACGTAAAAAGTTAGCCGTTGTTGGCGCAGGTCCCGCTGGTATGGCATTTGCCACTACCGCAGCCCACCGTGGCCACTCTGTCACTCTGTTTGATGCTGCTAACCGAATTGGTGGTCAGTTTAATATCGCTAAAACTGTCCCTGGCAAAGAAGAGTTTGAAGAAACCCTGCGGTATTTCAGACGACAAATTGATATTACTGGTGTTAATTTACAACTTAACACGCATGTCTGTGCCGATGACCTTAAAAACAGTGATTTCGACGAAGTGATTGTTGCCACTGGCATCAAGCCCAGGGCAATGGATCTTGATGGTATAGATCACCCCTGCGTTTTAACGTACCTGGATGTATTTAAAGGCACGCCCGTAGGGAAGAAAGTAGCTGTCATTGGTGCCGGTGGTATTGGTTTTGATCTGTGTGAGTTTATTACCCAACAAGGGCCTTCCTCCAGCCTTGATATCCCTGCCTTTATGAGCGAATGGGGCGTGGACATGTCCCTGGAAAACCGCGGCGGCATACTGTCTGAAAAACACACGGAAACACCAGAAAAAGACGTGTATCTCCTGCAGCGTAAAAAAACCAAGCCTGGTGCCAAACTGGGTAAAACTACCGGATGGATTCATCGCTCCTCATTGGCTAGCCGGGGTGTTCGGATGCTGGCCAGTTGTGACTACCAGAAGATTGACGATCAGGGACTCCACCTGACCGTAGCGGGTGAACCTCAACTCCTTGAAGTGGATACCATTGTCATCTGTGCCGGCCAGGAACCCCTGCGAGAATTGGCCGACAGTATTCGTGGAAAGCCTGTTCACCTGATCGGTGGTGCTGATCAGGCCGTTGAGCTGGACGCCAAGCGTGCCATAGACCAAGGGTGCCGTTTAGCCGCGACGATCTGAGTCAAAAGCCACCTGAGATCGCAGTTTTCCCATGAGATTCGCTGTTCACAAAAGATCATGAGCAGCTTCTTAGCCCGGATATTTCATAAACTCCCTAAGAGCCGCAAGGAGCAAGCAAGGCCAGGAGCATGTTTATGAAATATCCGGGTTAGGGATGAGCAAACCAGTTTTCCAGATCATCACTGCCACCAATATGCTGACCGCCAATATAAACCTGTGGCACAGAGGTGGCTCCGGTGATGGCTCTGAGGGAGGTGGGTGTTGCGTCAGATCCTAATACAATTTCTTCAAAGGCCATATGGTGATCATGCAGCATCTGTTTGGCTTTGGCACAGAATGGGCAGCCGGGTTTGGTAAACAGAGACACTGACGCCTGTGGCTTTGCTTCTGGGGCAAGGTAATGGAGCATGGTGTCGGCATCAGACACCTTGAAAGGGTCGCCGACTTCTTCAGGTTCAATAAATTGCTTTTCAATAACTCCATCTCTCACCAACATGGAGTAACGCCAGCTACGTTTGCCAAATCCCAGTGCTTTGGCATCAAACACCAGGCCCATTTGTTCAGTGAAATCGCCATTGCCATCGGGCAGCATTTTAACGTGCCTGGCGTCCTGCTCTTTGGCCTAGGAGCCTGACCGAGAATAGCGCCCGTAGCGAGGATTACGAGAAATTGAGGATAAAAATTTCTGCTTCTGAGGATAATAGTGGGGCTATTTGACGAAGAAGCAGGAATTTTTAGACTAATTTATCGCAACCGCAGTAGGGTAGTCTATTCTCGGACAGGCTCCTAGCTATTCATGACAAAGGCGTCGTTTACCGACAAGCAGTAGATATCATCAATACCCTGTTGGTTAAAAGCCCCGAACAGCTCTTCATACCGCGGTAGGTGTGCAGAGGAACATGTCGGTGTGTAGGCACCGGGCAAGCCAAAAATGATCACACTTTTGCCGGAAAAAATATCATTACTGTTCAGGTTGACCCACTTGTCATTTTTACGGGTTTTGAACGTGACCTCAGGGACAGGTTGACCTTCTTTAGAGGTGAACATAATACAGTCTCTATATTAGTTATTGAGTTTCGGTCATATGGAAAATAAGGGAGAATTTATGCCGTAAATCGTGATAACAAAGAATACAAACAGAGTCGCTTTCGTGAAAACATTCATATAAACAAGTTGACAGGTTGCGCCTTTTTACAGCAGGCGCTTTTTTGCATTCTTATAGACCGTGCTTCTGGCGCGCTCGCCTACTGCTAACACTGTCACTGTCTTGGCCTGATCATCAACACGATAGACCAAGCGAATACCCGATGATTTCAGCTTGATTTTATAGCAGTCTTTCATGTCGTGAAGACGAGATTTTGGGACGTGAGGGTTAACCAGGCGCTCTTTAAGCTTTTTTTGAAATTGCAGTTTCAGCGCCCGATCTGTTTGAGAGAACTCTTTAGCAGACTTCCCGTTAAACTGGAGGGTGTAGGTTATCGACGATGTCATCAACATCTACCTCAAATGTAGGTTCTTCCTTGCGATCCTCTACAATCTTTGCCAACTCGTAATCCTCTAAACGATCTATCAGCTCTTCATAGGCTTTAGCTGGCACAGCATAAAACACAGGCTGGTTGCGATTTAAAACAGCAACAGGACGGCCTTCCGCTTTTTCTACGACACCCATAGGGTCTTTCTTAAGCTCGGAGATACCCGTACTGATATCAGCAAGAATTGATCGTATTATAGCCATTATAACCCCTTATAAAACTTTTAAAAGTACTAATAACGGTGTCATTACTAGACTAATAGTAGTACAAGCAAATTAGTTTATACAAGTTTATTTAAGTTTATTTAAAAGGTTTCAGTAGATATCAGAAGGCGTCAGCAGGTATCTAAGATGTAGATCGTAATTCAAAGGGCGGTCAACTGGCCGCCTCTTCTGCTACAGGTAACCGATAATGTCGCTTGTTTTTCCTTCGGTGCTTTCTCAAATACTCGGCTGCCGCCTCCAGGAGCGCCGGATCATCACCAGCCTGTAATACAATTGTGTTACATCTGTCACACAGCACTCCTACCCGCCTTCCGCCTGTTTTATAATTAAGAAAATATCTCAAATCATGATATTTACAAACTCTACAAAGCGATCTGATGAAGATTGCATTCATACGTCAACAGCACATAAAATCGCAGAGCTTCCCCACTGACTAGCTTACGGTATTTTCATGCCTGTTTACCTCACTGAATCGGTCGCTCAGAGTATTGTTGATCGGGCCATGGCCATTATAGGTTATAACGTTAACGTAATGGATCAGAATGGTGTAATTATCGGGTCAGGTGATAAGCGTCGTTTACATACAGTCCATGAAGGAGCGCTAAAAGTATTAGCATCAGGGGACTCCTTCGATATATATAAAAATAAGCCAAAGGACTTTGTAATGGCAAAGCAGGGTATTAACCGTCCTATCAATTTCAGGAGAAGGGTAGTCGGTGTTGTTGGTATTTCAGGGCATCCCGATGAAGTATCGCAATTTGCGGATCTCGTCGTAATGACGGCAGACTTGATGCTTGAGAATGCTGCCATTATGTTTGAGGCACACTGGAGTTTGCGACAGCGGGAGAATATCATTTCTGAACTGATTCACGGTACAGCAGAAAACGACCCCTTATTTAGTTCTCGCTCAAGAAATCTGGGTATTAATCCTGATTTGCCCCGTATAGCCGTGTTGATTTACCTTCAGCGTCAGGAGGAGAATCCACTGTCGACAGATGAAATTGAGTATTTTCAGTATCTGTTAAGGAAAGGGGATCCTGACGATTTAGTGGCATTAACAGAACCCAACCAGTTTGTGCTGCTGCATACTGTCAATAGATGTGATAGCCGTAATCAGGATCAGCTGACAAGCTACCTTTCTTCATTAAAGTTACGGTTATCCAGTGTTAAGAATGTGAGCTACAAGGTTGCGCTGGGTCGTTATATCAAAGGCATATCAGGCGTTCGGCTCTCGTATCAAACCGCACAGGAAGCATTGCGGTTGGGCTTACAGCTACTACCTGACCAGCCTGTTTATCGTTATGTTGACTTTCAACTCGATAGCTTAATGCTGGATTTATTGCCTTCCTGGAAGGGGAAAGAAGTTCAGGAGCACATCCGGCCCCTACTGTTGTCAGATCCAAAGGGCTGTTTGCAGAAAACGTTGCGGGTGTATATTAATGCGCAGGCAAACCCTGGCGTGACAGCAAAAAAGCTGCATATCCATCGAAATACGCTGTCCTATCGCCTTGATAAAATACAGTCATTAACAGAACGCAATCCCAGGGATTTTAGTGATTTACTGCTATTACACTTTGCGCTGAGAATGCATGAGTTACAAGGGCTGTAATTTACACACTACTTTCCTGTATTGTGCTCGTGCTCAAAAAAACAAGACGAACATGCGCTAATATTCGTTCGGTTTGACGGTAACATCCATAAAAAAAAACTAGATAATAGCTGCCTCAAAACAGGTTTAAAATATTTGGTTGGATTAAATAAAAAATGGTTGAAATTACCACTCTAGGTGCATTGAGCGGCTTAGCTATATCCATTGGCCTTATTCTAAAACGTGTTCCACTTGCTTACGGTATGATGATTGGTGCTTTATTAGGGGCGCTGATTGGTCTTGCCAGTTTAGGCGACAGTATTCTCCTTATGATTGAAGGTGTTAAGGGAATTAGTCCTTCGATTCTTCGAATTTTAGCAGCAGGTGTTCTGGCTGGAGTACTTATTGAGTCTGGCGGTGCAGGTGTTATAGCGGAAAAAATTGTCGACGCCGTGGGTGAAGCTCGTGCAATTGTTGCATTGATTCTTGCCACTGCACTGCTAACCGCTGCGGGCGTATTTATCGATGTTGCTGTTATTACCGTGGCACCTATTGCCATGGCTATTGCCCGCCGTGTAAATATCTCCGTTTTATCCGCGCTGGTGGCAATGATTGGCGGTGGTAAGGCAGGCAATCTTGTTTCACCCAATCCAAATACTATTGCAGCGTCTGACGCATTTAATCTGCCATTGACAAATGTCATGATGGCCAACCTCGTACCTGCATTGATTGGTTTGGTTGTGACGTATTTTATTGCCAAAGCCCTGGTGAACAAAGGCACGATGCTCGATGGTGTCGATCAGGAAACAGCACAGGAAGACAGGCGTCTTCCTGGCTTGCTGGCCGCGTTAACAGCACCTGTGGTGGCGATTGGTATGCTGGCTTTGCGCCCAATGGCTGGAATCTCCATAGACCCAATGATTGCCTTGCCCCTTGGTGGGGTTGCAGGCGCTCTGGCCATGGGGCGGTTGGGCGATATGAATCGTTTTGCCGTGGCGGGATTACAGCGTATGACGGGTGTGGCTGTTATGTTGATTGGTACGGGGACTCTGGCAGGGATTATCGCAAATTCTGGACTCAGTGATTCACTGGTATCTTTGTTAAAAGCTTCTGGCCTGCCTGCGTACCTGCTGGCGCCCCTGAGTGGCATGAGCATGTCCCTGGCGACAGCGTCAACAACGGCTGGTACAGCTGTTGCCTCTAATGTTTTTGGCCCCATTATTTTGCAGCTGGGCATTCCTTCATTGGGTGCAGCGGCTATGATGCATGCCAGTGCTACAGTTTTAGATCATATGCCTCATGGCAGTTTCTTTCATGCAACTGGCGGCAGTGTCGGTATGAAAATTCGAGAGCGTTTAAGGGCTGTGCCTTATGAGACGCTGATTGGGTTCAGTATGACAGTGACAGCGACACTGATCTACGGTGTATTTCAGGTCGCATAGGTTTTTTCATGAAAATTATTATTGCACCGGACTCCTTCAAAGAAAGCCTGACAGCATTGAATGTGGCAAACGCCATTGAAACAGGGTTTCGCAAGGTGCTGCCTGAGGCGGAGTATATCAAAATTCCCATGGCTGATGGTGGTGAAGGCACTATGCGGACACTGGTAGATGCTACGGGAGGTAAAGTTATTGACCAGGCTGTCACAGGCCCCCTTGGTAACTGCTGTATCGCCAGCTTCGGACTGTTGGGCGACGGTGAGACGGCCGTGATTGAAATGGCCAAAGCGTCTGGCATTGAGCTGATTGGCCCTGAAGAAAGAAATCCACTTTATACGACCACACTGGGCACAGGTCAGCTGATTCGTGGTGCCCTGGCTATGGGGGTTAAACGGATAATCGTAGGCATTGGCGGTAGCGCTACTAATGATGGTGGTGCTGGTATGATGCAGGCCCTTGGCGTTCGTTTTCTCAATGCCGCGGGTACAGAGTTGCCCGTTGGTGGAGGAGCGCTCGAAGACCTTGCGGATATTGATACCCGCTTAATAGACCCTCGCTTGTCCCAGGTTGAGTTTATAGCAGCTTGTGATGTGGACAACCCCCTTACGGGCAGCAATGGTGCATCTGTCGTGTTTGGTCCACAAAAAGGTGCTGATAGTGCCATGATAAAGCAACTGGATGCTGCACTGGACAATTACGCAACTGTGTTGAAGCGAGTGATGGGGCAGGATGTTTCGCAAGTACCAGGTGCTGGCGCTGCCGGTGGTATGGGCGCTGCGTTACTGGCCTTTATGAAGGCATCCATAAAGCCCGGCATTGATATTGTGATGGATGTCGTTGACATGAAAGCCCAGTGTGAGGGGGCTGACCTTGTAATCACTGGTGAAGGGCGAATTGATGGGCAAACCGCCAACGGTAAAACACCCGTTGGTGTTGCCAAAGAAGCCAAGAAGGCCGGCCTGCCTGTGATTGCGATTTGTGGCAGTGTTGGTGAGGGCGTGGAAGCTGTCTACGAGCAAGGTATTGATGCGCTGTTTCCTATTGTCCACAGTGCCGTGAGCTTGAAGGAAGCTTTTTCTTCCTGCCGGAAAAATCTCGAACGTGAAGCGAGAAATCTGGCTACTGTTTGCAAGATGCAGATACTGACCGGTTGAGCGTAACCTTAGAATCAGTCTTAAAAGTCATGCTCCTACTGCGGCTACGATAAATGGGTCTAAAAAGCCGCTTTTGTTCGTCAAATAGTCCCGCTATTCTCCTCACAAAAGCGA
>NZ_JAVLSP010000042.1:0-29422 GCF_031528575.1 Candidatus Sororendozoicomonas aggregata | reverse complement strand
TTGTTTATTTGTTTATTTGTTTATTTGTTTATTTGTTTATTTGTTTATTTGTTTATTTATTATATATATCTCAAACATAAATAAAACACTTAATAACCTTTTTTAAGCACTAAATTTATTTTTTTTGATCTAAGTCAATTTTTGGCGAATGGTAGGGCTTCGTTCTGGGGTTTTAAGCCCAACCCCCACACTGCCCTCACTCCGCTCAGGGAGAAAAAAGAGCGTCTTGCCACTTCAGAAAAATGTCAGCCCAGCCAGATTGTGTTGTGGCTTTTACCAGGGGCTACAGCCATTACTGCCTGCAAGCCATCCCCTGGCAGGTTTAGCTGCAATTTCTCCTGAAGCGGCATTCAACGACTGCATTCAGATTTAAGATAGTTTCTGAACGGTAAAATGATCTACTTTTTGGAAGCCTCGTGGTAGCTTGTTGCCCCTTCTGCCTCTTTCACCGAAGTAATGCTCAAGTTCATCCCATTTAAGCGTCATATGTCGTCGTCCTGCGTATAATGTCAATGTTTCCTCTGGTCCGAGCAATGCAATGGCCGCCACAAACTCCGTACGCTCTGCTACACGAGTAGTTGGAATACTGATAATTTTATTGCCTTTGCCCCGGGTTAGTTTGGGTAGTTCTATTAAGGGGAACACCAGCATTCGGCCTTCATTACTGATGGCCACCAGGCGTTGCTCATCACTACTGACTTTTATCGGTGGTAAAACCTTGGCACCTTTAGGTAGGGTCAGCAATGCCTTGCCTGATTTACTTTTGCTGGTAAGGTCTGAATACTGAACCACAAAACCGTAGCCAGCATCACTGCAAACCAAAAAGTGATCTTCAGGGTTTCCAAGACAGACCCCTTCAAAGGTTGCACCAGAAGGTGGGTTTATTCTACCAGTGAGGGGTTCTCCCTGCCCGCGGGCGGAAGGCAGAGTGTGTGTCTGTATGGAATATGAGCGCCCGGTTGAGTCAATAAAGGCGGATAGCTGACTGTTTTTCCCCTGGGCTGATAGTCTATAACTGTCTCCTGATTTATAGTTGAGATTTTCAGGATTAACGTCATGACCTTTCGCGCAGCGAACCCATCCTTTCTCAGAAAGTACGACGGTGACAGGGTCTGATGACAAAAGATCAGACTCGGTCATTGCTTTGGCTGACTCTCTTGTAACAATAGGAGATCGTCGTTTGTCAGCATACTCTTTAGCATCAGCTTTAAGTTCTTTCTTGATTAACCCTTTTAGTCTTTTATCAGAGCTTAATGTTAATTCAATTTGCTTCCTTTCTTTATCAAGGTCATTTTGTTCGCCACGAATTTTCATCTCTTCCAACTTAGCCAGCTGTCGTAGCTTGAGGTCAAGAATAGCATCAGCCTGAATTTCAGATAGTCCGAAGCGAGTCATTAATAGGGATTTAGGCTTATCTTCTGAACGAATCAACTCAATAATTTCATCAATGTTAAGAAAAGCTGTCAGTAACCCTTTAAGAATATGCAGGCGACTGATAACTTTATCAAGACGGTGCTGAAGACGACGTTTTACGGTATCTGAACGCCAGCCCAGCCACTCCGATATCATCCTGTTTAATGGTTTAATCTGTGGGCGACCATCGACACCGATCATATTGAAGTTAACCCGATACGTACGCTCAAGATCAGTGGTAGCAAACAAATGCAGCATAACGTTGTCAGCTTCTGTTTTGCTGGACTTGGTAACAATCACCAGGCGGGTTGGGTTCTCATGGTCAGACTCATCACGCAGATCAACGACCATGGGTAGTTTTTTTGCCTGCATTTGTGCAGCAATCTGTTCAAGCACTTTGGCACCCGATACCTGGTGTGGCAACGCTGTGATGATGATGTCGTTATCTTCTTTATGGAAAACCGCTCTCATTCGCAGGGAGCCTTTGCCTTGCTCATAGAGTTTTTGTATTTCTGCGCAGGGTGTAATGATTTCAGCATCAGTGGGAAAATCGGGGCCCTGGATGTGTTGGCAAACATCGGCAACGGTTGCCGTTGGTTTGTCCAGAATATGGATACAAGCATTGACCACTTCCTGTAAGTTATGGGGTGGAATATCCGTGGCCATACCGACAGCAATGCCACTGGTACCATTTAACAGCAGGTTAGGTACACGAGCAGGTAACACTGAGGGCTCTTCGATAGATCCGTCAAAATTGGGCACCCAGTCAACGGTGCCCTGTCCCAGCTCGCTTAACAGGTTGTTTGCGTAGGCTGTCAGCCGGGACTCCGTGTAGCGCATGGCGGCAAAAGATTTAGGGTCATCGGGAGATCCCCAGTTACCTTGACCATCAACCAGGGGGTAACGGTAAGAGAAAGGCTGGGCCATATGCACCATGGCTTCATAACAGGCACTGTCACCATGGGGGTGAAACTTTCCCAGAACATCGCCCACCGTACGGGCAGATTTCTTAAATTTTGCCGTATTTTTCAGACCCAGTTCGCTCATGGCATAGACAATGCGTCGCTGTACCGGCTTCAGGCCATCACTGATGTGTGGCAGCGCCCTGTCGAGGATGACGTACATGGAGTAATTCAGGTACGCATTCTCTGTATAGGATCGAAGCGTTTGGCGTTCAAAGCCATCATCACCAATCTGGGTCTGTTCCATCATATCTTAGTCGTCGGTAAATAGAGTAAACGTATCATATTAGCATTTTCGCCGTAAGCCCCCTGACTTTTAGAGGGTGTCGCGAAACTCTTATCGCGAAACTCTTAATTTTCTCCGTCGTCATCCCGTACAGGGATTGTAAGGGATCTGTGCCACAAGGACGTGAATCACTAAACCCGCATGATGCGTGCGGTTAGAGTGCCTTCTATAGCGTGTGGTTCCTGTACAGGATGACGGTGCGGGGTGTATTTCAGCGTTTCGCGACAGCCTCTTTAGTTGGGGGAGCAGTCACGTGGTGTTGATATAAGAATACAAACGTATTCCAACAAAGCACCTGTTTTAGTGCTGCATTCATGGTGTTGGCTATAGGTGAGCCGTGGGGAGATACTGGGATGTTTGCTCCCCATTCTTTCTGATAATATGCCGGTTAAACCACCTTCTGAAGTGGTATGGCGCTCCTTCGCAAAATCCCTTAGAGCCGCAAGGTTCTGCGCAATTCTCAGGGCAGTTTATGAAATATCCGGGCTAGTAAGTTAAAAGCGGTCAACTGCTGAATTCAGGTTTAATAGGGTCAACGTATTTGATTCATGATCCAGGTTAACTGAACTGTCACACTGACAATTTATAGTGCGCTATTTTATTTTGACATATAGGTGTCCGTGGCAGTCTTTGTCAGAGCAAGGTCTTTAATGTGTATCAAAAAAGTTATTAGCGCACTGGCTGGTATTATGGTGTTTGCTGTCATGACACCCGCTCCTGCCAAAGCGGTCAGTTCAGTGAATAAAGCCATATCTTTGTCTGACTATACGCCTGTCAGTGGTATCTCGGGAAACTTATCCAGCATTGGTTCAGGCTCACTGAGCAGCCTGATGATACTGTGGGCGAAGGAATTTAAACGCTACCACCCAGGGGTGAATGTGCAGATACAAGGCGCTGGTTCTTCTACGGCTGCCCCTGCCTTAAGCAAAGGGACAGCCAGCCTTGGCCCCATGAGCCGAAGGATGAAAGAGTTGGAACTGGCCGCCTTTGAAAAACACTACGGTTACCCGCCCACTGCCGTAGCTGTTGCTATTGACGCGCTGGCCATCTTTGTAAATAAAGATAACCCCATAAAGGGCATGACCCTGGCTCAGGTGGACGCCGTATTCTCCCGCACACGTCGTTGTGGTAAGGCTGAAAACGTAACAGTCTGGGGAGATCTGGGTTTAGACGGCCCTTGGCAAAAACAGCATATTCAGCTCTATGGTCGAAACTCAGTCTCAGGGACTTACGATTATTTTAAACAGGAAGTACTGTGTGACGGAGATTTTAAAAATACCGTGAATGAGCAGCCCGGTTCTGCTTCTGTCGTTCAGGCAATTGGCGCATCTATTGGTGGCATTGGCTATTCCAGCATGGGTTATAACACAGCCAGTGTACGCAGTGTTCCTATTGCCATGGAAGTGGGGGAGCCTTTTTTTGCAGCCACTGCTGAGAATGTCATTAACGGCACCTACCCGCTGTCACGCTATTTATATGTGTACGTCAATAAAGTACCGGCAAAGTCTTTACCGCCAATAGAGCGGGAGTTTTTCAAGCTGATTCTCTCGAAACAAGGTCAGGAAGCGGTGGAAAAAGATGGATATATTCCATTACCAAGACAAATAGTGTTGAAACAGATGATGGCATTAGGATTGAAATAAGTATCTCAACAGAAATGAGTATTCTGCATTTCCGCACAGCGTGTGGGAATGCGTGCGGATGTCCGAGCCTCGCATTTTCTAAAAGCTTGTCTATTCTTCTTGCTCAAGTAACAAACTCAAAGCCAATAGCATTTTCATTTTTCTAACGAGAACAATCGTAAGATAGCGAGATAATGTAATGAAGACATTCTATTTATGGGCAGGTCGTGCATTAAAATATATAATGTTATTCACTCTTTTTCTACCCACAATAAGTCATTCTATTCCAAGCTTCGTATTTTGGTATGATGGAAAATCGCCAAAATTTATAAAAGAGGGGGATTTAGGGATTGTTTTCTATGGTGATCTCAGTCCTTCTGATCAAAGAGTACAAAACTACTACTTTGGTCGTATTGAACAAAACAAAAAAAAAGAATGGATGTGTCTTGTCAAAGACCCTTCAGGTTTTCAGAAGAAGGCTGTTTATTTGAAGCCAATAGCAAGCTTGTCTCTTACCCCAGAGGTTATTCAAGCGATTGCAGAGAAATTGCCCTCCGGTTTCTCACAAATACGAGGGTCTGAACTTCTGGATCTGGTACGTTTTAAACCTTTAGATGGAACTGACGGTATTAACCCACCAAGTTACGAAGCTTGTGAGCAGTGTAAAGAATTAAATGCTGATCAACAACTTAAACTTGATGCTGCTCAATTCATATTCACTGTTGAAGCCCGGGGTGGTAGAAGTAAAGTCATCTGCCACCTGGCAAATAATGACAATTTTACTTTCAGTATTTACCCCGGTGAAAACAAATGGGATCGACTGGCCAGAGAAAACCCGGAAAGTGTAATAGAAATAGTTGATAATGGTACCAGTACTTTTTTATTTTATACAGGCTGCGCATGGGTGAAAAAAGATGGGAAAAATGTCACCGCAAAAAAATATTCTCACAGAAGCGGGTCCGCTTCAGAGCAATTTCAACTTAAAGCGGCTCTCAAAAACTTGAGAGTTGGTCATAAATTAGAAACATCAGGCTATGTTGCTATCGATGGCATGTACTACGCTGGTGGTGAAGAACTTGATAGGAGTAATAAAGGTGAAGGAGCTAATCGGGCCTACCGAATACTCCCCCCTGGATGGCAGAATCAATAGCCTGGTTGTAGCAACTTTCCAAAAGCATAAGGTAAACGTGGTTGGCAAACCGTTGGGAAGTGATTTGGAGCGACTTCCCAGTAACCTATTTCAACCTTCAACTTTCAACGTCCATAACAGCCATGAGAATATGAACAAAAGCAGTGATATTATTCAATAACTGTCGTTAACATAGGGAAGCTTTCACTTTTTACTTTTCTTATTCTTCTTATTCTTCTTATTTTTTTTGGGAAATACATCGTATTGAGTACCTACCAGATAGTACAGTTTCATCCCTTCACGAAACGAGTTCAGCTCTTGTTGATTTTTGTTGACTAACTCTCTTACTTCATCATCGACAAGATTGCTTTTATTGATTTGACTGTTGTACTTTCTTTCTTTGCCCGCGAGCTCGGCAAGTGTCTTGCCCGGTCTTTTGTGTGATGCAAAAAAAGCAACAATGTCATAAACCCTGTTGAAATTTTCCTGAATTTCTCTGGCAGCTTCCAGTTTTTTTCTTTGGGCAATGACATCGATACATTGCTCTGAAGTCATATAGGTTTCTGTTTCTGAAGCTAATGTGTCGGCTGCTTGTGCCAGTTCTTTTTTTAGTGCTTCATATTCGCTTTGAGCATGCTCTTGCGAGTCCTTTAAAAACTGTTGTTGGGCATTGAGGGTATCCAGGTGATCTTTCATCTCCAATCTGAAGGACTTATCCTCAAGAACTTCGTTTGAGTAGCGACGAAAAGTTGATGAGAGTTTCTCTGCTAAACGTCGTATAGTCTGATTTTTTATAGCTCGCAGGTGCATTACTGCTCTTATGTCGCTCATGTTGATTGTTCTGATGGCTGCCTCAAGGGCGGGAATATACTCATGATTGAGTCCGGCCACTAAACCATACCCGTTATGCCCTTGAATATTTAACTGCTCGAATAATGTGTTTTTTGCTGATTCAAGTTGCTGCTGTAATAAGTGTTTCTCAGCCAGTAGCTCTTTTTTTAACTGATAATGCTCAAGCTTGTCGTTAAATGCTTTTTTGGCCCGCAAGTAACGCTGGTTGGGTGATGCTTCCAGCTCACGCTCAAGCTTCTCCACAAGCTTGTCAGTGTTCTCGATTTCTTCCTGGACCTTTGCGACCACAGGGTCAATTTTAGGGTATTTTATTTTCTTATGGGTTTTATTGTGACGTGGGTTCAGTGGTCTGTAACCATATTTTGCTCTATTGACTGCCTCAGATACTGCTTCACTGCCTGATTCAGCCATGGCTCTAGCCGCTTTTGAGGCGTTATCAGAGACATTATCTTTCAAGCGTTGAGCTGGCCTTAGCCGAGCTCTTCCCCGCCAGTATTGCGTGTTTGTCTTTGACTGAGCGATGAGGGCATCATCGGGACTCGGATTAAAGCAGAGTCTGTTATGTAACGCCGCCATTTCCTCAAACTCTTCGCCATGGATACTGTCTCCTGTTCTGCTAAATTCATTCAAGTCCTTCACTTGCGTCACCAAATGCTCACACCTTTCAAGCAAGCTGTCTTTAACAGCGTTGTTCGGTGGCAACGGATCAGACGTGGAACTTATTTCCTTATCAGGAACAGGTTGTTGTGGTGTTAAGCTTTTTAAGGATAAGAAGCGCGTTCTCGGCGCTGGCACAGGTCGTTTTTTACGCGGCGCTGGCACGGGACGTTTTTTCCGTGGCGCTGGCACGGGCTTTTCTTTGGGCTGCTGCAATGAGGGCAGGGGGGAAGTGGCTATAGTGCCTGCTGCATCATGCTCTTTTGTCTCGGGCGGTGTGGGCGTTTCTGACAAGGAGCGTTTAGCGGCCTGTTCAAGTTTTTTCCGCCTGCGCTCTCGTGGTGACATTTTCTGAGGTGCTTCAATACTTCGGCTATCAAGGTCTTTGTCTTCAGCCAGCTTGTCTGGGTTCTTGGGTGTCTGCTGTGGCGTTACACCCTTTTCTTCCTTTACCTTTACAAGCCCCTTCGCCGTTTTCAGAAAACCTTCAGTGCTATCTATAACCTTTTCTGTCAATAACCCGAGGCTTTTGGTAATAGCTTTGATTGATGACATATAGACTCACGATGCTAGATCAACCTTATTGACCCGGAGCATAAGCAGGGCCTCCAGCCTCTATGAACAGCATTTGAGGAAAGTTAGAGATAAAATCGGCAACAACCCGAATTTATCAAGCACGATCACTAGAAAGTTATAAAAACGGCGGCAGTTAGCAAAACGCATGATTTTGAATTCTTTATCCTTTGGAGGGGAGGGCTGTAGGAGTATGAGCCACTTGTTCACCCCATTATCAAACGGTTTACCTGTGGTGGTGAGGGCGTCATTCAGGGTACATAGCGCTATGGAAACAGGGTTGCAAATTTGTCAGCAAAGTGATGAAAAAAGCAAAAAATTATTGAAAACAAGTAAAAAAAACCGGCTACCTATGGGGGAAAGGGTAACCGGTTGTGGGACAGCCCACTGGGGGAACAGGGGCTGTAAATTTGCCAACAAACACACACACAAGGAGTTATGAGCGTCTCAATGACTGCTCATGGTTCCTTTGACTCCCGTGTTTGAAGATAGTTCCCCACTACACGAAATTTTTTTTGAAAAAAGTGAAAAAAATAGTGTCAGTGCGCTTCATCCCAGTTTTTGCCTGCGCCAACTTCAACCAACAAAGGCACATCAAGGTTGGCTGCAGAGGCCATTTCGCATTGAACCCCCTCCTGCAATGACGCAAGATCACCCTCAGCCACTTCCAGAACCAACTCATCGTGTACCTGCATAATCATACGTGCATCCAGAGCGCTGGCTGACAACCACTGATCCACTGCTAACATGGCTTTTTTAATAATATCTGCTGCTGTGCCCTGCATGGGGGCATTGATAGCTGTCCTTTCCGCGCTCTGGCGACGCATACCGTTGCGTGCATTAATATCGGGAAGGTAGAGCCGTCGGCCAAACAGTGTCTCAACATATCCTTTTTCTCTGGCACTGGCTTTTGTCTTTTCCATATACTCCAGAACGCCGGGGTAGCGATCAAAATAGACATCAATGAACGCCTGCGCCGACTGACGAGAGACGCCTAGTTGTTTTGCCAGGCCAAAAGCTGACATACCATAAATCAGTCCAAAATTGATAGCCTTGGCACTGCGACGCTGATCCTTGGTGACAGCATCCAGTGGCATGTTAAAGACCTCTGCCGCTGTTGCTTTGTGGACATCCAGACCTTTAGCAAAAGCCGCCAGTAAGCCTTTATCCCCCGAGAGGTGGGCCATAATGCGCAGCTCAATCTGAGAATAATCGGCTGCCACCAGTTGATAACCTTCAGGCGCGATAAATGCTTGCCTGACCTTGCGCCCCTGTTCTGTGCGGACAGGAATATTCTGTAGATTGGGGTCTGAAGAGGATAATCGTCCAGTGGCCGTTCCTGACTGGTGGTATGATGTATGAATTCGCCCTGTGTCAGGGTTAATCATCTGGGGTAGCTTATCCGTATAGGTCGATTTCAGTTTACTTAAACCGCGGTGCTCGATAATCAATCGGGGAAGCGGGTAGTCCAGCGCTAACTCCTGTAATACCTCTTCCGCTGTGGACGGTTGGCCTTTCGGGGTCTTTTTAAGCACAGGCAGCCCCAGCTTATCAAATAACAGTGCCTGTAGCTGCTTGGGGGAGCTTAGGTTAAAGGCTTCGCCGGCTTCTTCCTGGGCCAGCCTTTCCAATTCAGTCAACCGCTTGCCAAGGGCCAGACTTTGTTGCTCCAACAATACACTGTCAACCCGCGCGCCGTTTCTTTCGATACGGGAAATGACATCAACGAGTGGCATTTCAATGGTGTTAAAAACACGTTTGAGGGTATTTTCTTTTTCCACCTGTGGCCATAATACCTGGTGCAGCTTCAGGGTGACGTCAGCATCTTCTGCTGCATAGGGGCCGGCCTTTTCAAGATCCACCTGATTAAACGTCAATTGATTAACACCTTTTCCAGCAACAGACTCAAAGGAAATGGTAGTAATGCCCAGGTATTTGTTAGCAAGGCTATCCATATCGTGGCGGGTGGCTGTGGAATTCAGAACATACGACTCTAGCATTGTGTCAAAAGCCATCCCCTTTAAATGAATGTCATATCTTGCCAGAATATTCTGGTCATACTTGAGGTTTTGCCCAACTTTCTTAAGGGCAGAGTCTTCCAGTAACGGCTTGAGTTGTGACAGCACCCATGTCCTGTCTAACTGATCAGGTGCTCCTATATAGTCGTGGGCAACGGGCACATAAGCAGCTTTTCCCGGTTCACACGCAAACGACACACCAACCAGAGAGGCTGCCATATAATCAAGCCCTGTTGTCTCCGTATCAAAGGCAAACAAACCCGATTTTTTCAGTCGGTCCAGCCAGTTCAGAAACAGGGGTTTTTCCGTGATAATGTCATAGTCAACAGCCGGAGCGGTCGTTGTTTCATGGCTGTCTTTTTCTTCCTCCAGCTCTCGAATCATGGAGCGAAATTCAAATTTTTTAAACAACGCCAAAAGCGCATCATTGTCTACAGGGTTTGAAGTCAGTGCTTCTAGGGGTAAAGGTAAGCTGACATCCGTCTTGATGGTCGCCAGAGAGCGGGAAAGCAGGACAACCTCTTTATGTTCCTCAAATTTTTTAGCAAAGCCCTTGCTGCCACGAAAGCCCAGGCCAGCCACTTTATCAAGGTTGGCTGCAATCGTATCAATACTTCCGAGTCCTTGTAACAAAGCCAGTGCGGTTTTACCGCCAACCCCCGGCATGCCCGGGATGTTGTCGCTGGTATCCCCCATTAATGCCAGGTAATCGACAATCAGCTCAGGGGGTAATCCGAATTTATCGATAACGCCGTACCGGTCCAGTGTTTCACCTTTCATCGTATCAATCAGCGTGACATGTTCATTGACCAGCTGGGCGATATCTTTATCGCCAGTGGCTATTATCGTGTTGATTTTTTTCTCGGTGGCTTTCAGTGCCAGCGTCCCCAACACATCGTCTGCCTCCACTCCTTCAATTGCTAAAAGGGGTAAACCCAGGGCACGAACGACGTCATGAACAGGCGCTACCTGAGAGCGCAAATCATCAGGCATGGGTTTACGGTTGGCTTTGTAATCGGCATAAATAGCATGGCGAAAGGTTTTGCCCCTGGCATCAAAAATCACCACCACGTCACTGTCAGGATAATCTCGCATCAGGCTTTTCAGCATGGTCGTCATCACCCGGATCGCACCGGTAGGCTGGCCGTCAGCAGTCCGCAGGTTGGCACGCTCTGATGCATGAAAGGCTCTGTAGAGGTAAGAGGAACCATCAACGAGTACTAGTGGGGTGGAGATTTGTTCAGACATTATCGGGTAAATTCCTAAAAGTAGGATAAAATTAGGGAGCCAGTTTACAAATGCTGAGGTCTGCCATGAAGTACCATCTGTTAGGGGTTGTCGTCCCGCTGGTTTTGGCAGGCTGCTTCGGTATCTATAATAGCCAGCCCTCAAGCCCTGAAAAAGGGGTAGCTGGCAAGAAAAAGACAGTGCAGACAGTTAACCGCTCGGCCAGGGTACTAACCCCTCATGAGCTGGAGGCTCGTCACGACACAGCCGTTATTATCCGCGAAGGTGATAACCGAACGATCAAGGAGTACCGCATCAGTGATCAACTGTACGGTTTTCATGTTATCCCCAAAATCGGGCCGTCCTACTTTCTGGTTCCTGCTGACGATCCCAATTACCTGGTACGCCCTGATCAGCCAGAACGGTTGATCCCTTCCTGGCAAATAGTTACCTGGAACTAACGTAAATGTTTGGACAGTCAGACAAAAACCATGAAAGATGGTTATTGATGCTGGGAGCCTGTCGGACTTAAGGCAATTTCGGCCTAAAATCCAGAAAGCGTGAGAAAGAGCGGCCATATTTTCCGATGAATTTGCTTAAACAGGTCAACTATTCGCACAAATCCATCGAAAAATCTGACTCGCTCTACTGAATTTCATGCTCGAAAGCTTAAGCCCGACAGGCTCCTGGGGAATTTATTGCCCACCAGTCACTCAGACGAACAAAAAGCGGGAAGAATATGGCTGTTTACACCCGGCTCAACCAACAGGATATTACCTCTGTGCTCACACACTATAACCTGGGTAAACTGGTCAGTTATCAAGGTATAGACGGTGGGGTAGAAAACACTAACTATTTTCTTGATATTGACGCTGAAGGATGTTCATCCCGCTATGTGCTGACGCTGTTTGAATACTTGCCAGAAAATAGCCTTCCCTTCTTTATTGACTATACAGACGAACTAAAGGCAGCGGGCATTCCCGTACCGGCAGCTGTTCGGGATCAACAGGGCAATGCCCTCCATCAGTTAAAGGGTAAGCCTGCTCTTATCGTTCCCTGCTTGCCAGGCAAGCCACCTTCGTCGCTGACACTTCACCATATTCACCAGGTGGGGGGGATGCTGGGAAAGATCCATAAAACGGGCATGGGCTCATCGTTAAAACAAAAAAACCAGCGTGGTCTTAACTGGCTTGATCAACAGCAAAAACGCCTTTTCCCGTTGCTTCCTGAAGAAGACGCTCTGTTCATGCAGGGGCAGTGGCAAGCTATCAGGCAGGCGTTATCGGCTTTGCTACCGCTGCCAGAAGGGTTGGTTCATGGAGATTTGTTCCATGACAATACGTTATTTGCTGACGATACCCTCACTGGCGTGATTGATTTTTATCAGGCCTGTTATGACCTGCTGGTGTATGATATAGCGGTAACTGCCAATGACTGGTGCTTATGCAACGATGGGCTAATGCTCGACACTGAAAAAACAACGGTGCTATTGGACAGTTACACCGCAGTCCGCCCTTTGACGGCTGAAGAGCAAAAGGCCTGGCCCCTGATGCTTCGTCTGGCAGCATTCCGCTTCTGGATCTCACGCATTATTACCTTTGTGCATCCCGAAGCTCCAGTGGATGAGGCACACAATAGCGCTATGAAACGGGGTTATCTTGATCCGAACACGTTTAAGGAGATGCTTAAAGTGAGAAGCCAGGGATAATACCAACCGTCGATCATTCCTGCCCCTTTGGGAACAACGCCGGTATCGTTTTTAAAAGGAGAGACACTTGGAGCCGCTTCTGGTATCTATCCTCAATTACCCCAATAATAGGGTCTTTATCTGCATCTGACGGGAGGCATATTGTGGCTATAGAGCAACATTTCGATTATCTGGTGATTGGTGCTGGCAGTGGGGGTATTGCCTCTGCGAACCGTGCGTCAATGTACGGCGCGAAGGTCGGGCTGATTGAGGCAAAATACCTTGGCGGAACGTGTGTGAATGTGGGCTGCGTGCCTAAAAAAGCCATGTGGTTCGCAGGTCAGGTTGCTGACGCATTGCGTTATGGCCCTGATTATGGGTTTGACGTGAGTGTTGAGGAGCAGCTCAAAGCCTTTAACTGGGGCAAGTTGGTGGAGAGTCGAGAAGCCTATATCAGCCGTATCCATGGCTCTTACGAGCGGGTGTTGGGCAATAATAAGGTGACCGTTTTAAACGGCTATGGACGTTTTATTGATAGCGATACCGTTGAGGTGAACGGCAAACACTACACCGCTGACCATATTACCATTGCTACCGGGGGAGAGCCTTTAATACCTTCAATAGAGGGTGCTCAATACGGTATTGATTCTGATGGGTTCTTTGCGCTTACCGATCGTCCTCGGCGTGTAGCCGTTATTGGTGCTGGCTATATTGCTGTTGAACTGGCCGGCGTGCTCCATGCGCTAGGCAGTGAAACCCATTTACTGGTCAGAAAGCACAAACCCCTGCGTGCCTTTGATGACATGCTCTCTGACACACTGGTAGAGGTCATGGCAAAAGAAGGTCCGCAACTGCACACCCATGCTGTTCCCTCTAAAGTCACTAAAGCATCGGATGGCACCTTGACTGTTCATACAGAAGATGGTCGAACCTTTGATGTTGATACCCTGATCTGGGCCGTTGGTCGTATACCAAAAACCAGCGGCATAAATATTGAGGCAGCCGGGGTAGCAATCAATGAACGGGGCTATATCCCCGTGGACAAGTTTCAAAATACCAATGTACCGGGTATTTATGCCGTTGGGGATAATATCGGTAAGGTAGAGCTTACTCCTGTGGCAGTTGCTGCCGGTCGTCGCTTATCTGAGCGATTGTTCAATAACAAAGAAGGTGAGCATTTAGACTATAGCAATGTTGCCACTGTCGTGTTCAGCCATCCGACGATTGGCACTGTTGGCCTTTCTGAAAAAGAAGCCCGTGAGCAGCACGGTGATAACAATGTGAAAGTCTACACCAGTAGCTTTACAGCCATGTACAGCGCACTCACCCAACACCGCCAGCCAAGCAAGATGAAACTGGTAACAGTGGGTGCTGAAGAAAAAATCGTAGGGATTCATTGCATCGGCCTGGGTTCTGATGAAATGCTGCAAGGCTTTGCTGTAGCGTTGAAAATGGGAGCAACAAAGGCGGATTTTGATAACACGGTTGCGATTCACCCCACCAGCGCCGAAGAGTTTGTCACTATGCGTTGATCTTAAGGCACAAGCCGGGTCAGTGCTGCTGTTGTGGCCTGGGAGTAAACGGGGTTAGAATGGCGATTTTGTTGGTTAAACAGCGGGCTACTTGCCGCTAAAAATCGATTTTTTATTCTCCGTTTTCCTTGATCCTCGCTTCGCTCAAATTGTTAAGACTTGCTCCTAAGTCACGCTGTAGGACAGGTGGACTGGCGGGAGGTAGCGCAGGAGATAGCGGCTTAGCCCTATTTAGTTACCCATGGTCATATTGCCATTGAGCAGCAATAAGCCGCACGGCAGGCATGAAGGCCAAGGCTTGTGGGTCTGTGCCAGCTTCGCCCCTGTTGCGAACTCAGGCCGAATAAAGTCTTAAACTATTGGGTGAAGGGATAACTGGTGATCTTCAGGCATTCTGAAAATTAACTGCCCATGGGTCTGGACGTACTTAAGAGGAATTTTTGGGTTATTAATATCTTTTCCTCCAGAAGCATGCCATTTGGTTCTCCATTTATCGTAGTAAAACTCAAGGTCTTCTGGTGTTAATTTATAAATTTCTTTTAACTCAATCCCCTCATAAACAGCAAAAACCCAATCAACCAACCGGTATTTCTCAATAATCTTTGGGTTCATATGGTGGTGTGTTGAAAATGACTTTGTCAGATTAATATTTACAGACTTCAACTCATACTCATTACCAAGCCGATCTTTAGCATCATTCCCTTCCCTCCCTGGCAGATATTCCAAGCCTGTTATCAATAGAACCTGTAAAAGCTTACCCCCGTTATCCTGAAATATGTCGTTAATACCGTTTTTAAGGGCTAATTCCTGATATTTTCTGATATGAGGAAATAAGGCATTAAGCTTGTCAATATCGGACTTTGGTTGCTCATAGTCATTACTTACAATGTCCTCGAGAGTAACATCCAGTGGTTGAGCTATCTTTTCCAAATAATCAACAGTAACGCTATTGAGGAGTATGCTCCAGAAAAAGGAAATGTACTTGATATGTTTGCAGGATCAGGGATGACTGCTATAGCCAGCAGAATGTGCGGTAGAAACGCGTGCGTTAGTGATATCTCTATACTGGGTAAACACATCGGCCAGGGTTACTTGACCAAAGTTAACCCCTCCGAGCTTCAAGAAACCGCTAATGCAATCATTAACGCTTCGCGAAGAGAAGTAGGTGATCTTTACCAAACTATTAGAGAAAGCGACAATAAAGCCGTAGAACTTATACGTACAATATGGAGCTTTGTTTATCGCTGTAACGGATGTGAAGGTGACATCAATTATTATGAGAGTTTCAAGTCCGCAGGCTGGAAGTCATCAGAGATAAAATGCCCTCATTGCCAACACTCGTTCGAGAAAAAAACCTCAGCCGTAATTGGTGAAGTACCTGTATTTACAGCCGTCAAAGGCGAAAAGAAGCAAGTAGAGCAACCTCTCAATAAGCTTGATTACGAGAATATCAGTCAAGCAGAGGCTACAGATATTCTAGATCAGATACCTAATAATGAGATAACTTCTGATCGTGAAATGTATCGCCGCTCAGCGCTTGAAAAGTGGGGGCTCACTGAAACCAAGCTTTTCTTTTCTCACCGTAACGCTATTATTCTGTTTGATCTATGGAACCGTATTAACGCCGAACAAGATGATTTTTTAAGAAAGAAACTACTTTTCTGCTTTACCGCAATCCTACCAAGAGCCTCAAAGCGCTACCAATGGAGCTATAAAGCTCCCCTTAATGCCGCTAACCAGAACTACTACATAGCACCAGTATTTTACGAGTGGAATATTTACGACTTATTCCAAAGGAAAGTTACAGCATGCATAAAGTCAGATAATTTTATTGGTTATCAGCATAAGGGAACAACACAAGAGTACGTAATAGCTTCAGCTCATGAGTTGAGGCATGTGAGCGATAATTCTATAGACTATGTATTCACTGACCCACCGTTCGGCAGCAATATTTTCTACGCTGATATGAATTTATTTCAAGAAGCTTGGCTAAACAATACAACAAACAACAAAGTCGAAGCCGTCATGCGTACTACTGGTGGCAAAGAGCTCAAAGCGACCTCTGCTGTACGCTATAAAGAGCTATTAACAGGCGCTTTTAGTGAAGCGTATCGAGTACTGAAACCAGGCGGGGTATGTTCTATTGTTTTCGGTAATAGTAAGGGTAATATCTGGTCTATTGCACAACAAGCTATAAGAAATGCTGGCTTTATCGGTAAGCCTCTACAGGTATCTATACTCGATAAAGGTCAGCGGAGCGTCAAAGGCCTTAATTCTGGACATGAAAAAGTAGCAACTTTGGATCTGATTGTAACTGTAAAAAAAGAGACCATTAACAAAAATCAGGAACTTTATTTTGCAGAGACAAAATCAATGATTAATGAAACACTGGATAGCATCACCTTAAATGAGAAGACGACAGCTAGCCATGTTTATGCTGAGGTCCTAAGAAGTGCTATAGCGAATAATACATGCATGGCAGACATTGACTTACATGATGTTATCGAAAGCCTCAGCGAAAGAGGAATTTCTATTTCAAGAGAAACAGGAAATCTGTGTTTTAAAAAAACTTCAATACCCGAGCCAGCCTAAATAACGTGAGTTCGACGAGTAAAATGAGACACAGCCCCCCTCACTCATCTAGACTTTGTATGCCAAAACAGGTCGTTAGTGAGCAGAGCGCTGTGTCTTTGATGAGTTTATTCTGTGATCTTGATGATTTCTGCCTTATTTTTGAACCATAATGGCATAAGCGGCTTATATCTAATGACTCTAAGCCTCTATACCGATCCAAGCTCTCACTTAGTGAGGTCATGACTATTGTTGTGCACTTCCATCAAAGCGCTTACCGGAATTTCAAGAGCTACTACAAGGGTTTCATATGTAAATACCAGCTTGAAGCTTTTCCAAACCTCGTTTCCTACAACCGTTTTGTGGAGCTGATGAAGCAATCATTGCTTCCTTTGACAGTCTATCTTAGCAGGCGCTCTATGGGGTTACAGGGCTGTCTTTTATCGACTCCACTCCCATTGTAGTGTGATAATCACCGCATTTGGCAGCATAAAGTAGCAAGGCGTGGTAAGACATCAACGGATTGGACCGGGCTGAAAGTCACGTAAACTTGCATATTCAGCCCCGGCTGCTATACATTTAGCATCAGGCCTGTAACAGTGCCCGTTCATATAGTTAGTGAATGGCCACGGTTACAGGCTTTTTGCGTTTCAGGGGATGTATGCACAAACACAAAATAGCCTTCTTTATTGATGGTGGTTACGTTATTCGCCGTGTTCGTTTCTTCCATCGAAAGTATTTCCCGCATCACGAACTTAAACCAGAGCACGTTGTTACCATTATTTACCATCTGGTAAAAAAGCATAAAGAAGCACTGAAACGGGACGAACTCTACCGCATCTATTACTATGATGCCCCGCCGCTGGATAAGCAGCTTAGATTCCCACTACCGGCTCCGGGTCACCTCACACCGGGTACCAAGAATTGCAGGCTTGAGCCGGATTATCTCTTTCAAACTGCGCTGCATGAAAAATTAAAAAGCTTCCGTAAATTGGCACTGCGTATGGGAAAGCTGTCTAATTCTGGGCAGTGGCAAATCAAGGATAAAGTTCTCAAAGATTTGCTCTCACGGGAAAAGCAGTTTTCCGATCTGGGAAATGATGATTTTTACTTCAGCGTGCAACAAAAAGGGGTGGATACCCGTATTGGGGTTTATATCACCACGCTAACCCTGAACCGCTATGCTGACACCATTGTCTTGATGGCCAGTGATGCCGACTTTGTCCCGGTGGCCAAGCTGGCAAGGACTCATGGCATTGATGTCGTACTTGACCCTCTCTGGGGCAAGGTTGATGCGGATTTACAAACCCATATTGACGGAAAACAATCCTTTGATGTGGTTGGCCAGCTGCGGCATATTTTTCAACATGAGCCTGAGCCACGGCCTAGCATGACGATCAAAGATAAACAGGCATTGCACACCGTCGAAGAAGTAGCGGATATTCTCAATGTTTCCCGGTCTTATCTGGTCAGGTTGCTGGAGCAGGGGGAAATCCCCCACCACAAGGTCGGGCGTCATCGCCGGGTGCGCTATCAGGATTTGATGGACTATAAAACGGCTATGGATATCAAACGGTCATCTGCTCTGGATGAACTGTCTGCCCTGTCCTGGAAGTATGATCCGGAGTATTGATGGCCTCCCGGTTTACGGCAGTTTATGATGCCGGTGCGCTTTACCGGTCTGTCCTCCGGGATGTTGTAATGCGTCTGGCTTTACAACACTGTCCATGAACCCGACACTCAACCCTTTTTTAATGAGGCACATGTGATCCACCGTTATTCATCCCGACAGCGTAAAGGCCGTATTCAGCGTATTGGGCAATTGCGTGATACCGTTCGGCTGCTCAATATGCGCTACCGAGATTCAGTAGAAGACAGGGTGCATGATTTATTGTCAGACCGCCTTGAAGATATTCATGAACTATTTGGCCAGATTCCGGATGTGCTGGAAGATGCCTGGGTGGATATTGCGCTTGGGGAAATTGATGCTGCATCAAAGCTGATTGATGGTGTAAAACCACAGCACCCTTTCGATGAGAAATACAGCAAGGTTGAGGATATTGACTGGGAGTCTTGTCAGACCGTGCTTTCCAATGTGGAGCGGGTTAGTGCGATGAAACAGGGGTGGTGATTAAATAAATCACTCGCTGTCGTCTGCCTTTACACTTTCTTCCTGTGCCCACTGTGCCCACTGTGCCAGCCAACAAGCCAACACCAATAATATGGACAACGGGTTGCTGTTTTTCCATCGCTGTCTTTACAAAGAAATTCACCTATTCAGGCCATACACCTTCTATAGTGAAAGACACGTTGTTATTTCCTCACTTGTTATTGTCCATAGATAGGTGACGATTATGTCTGAAGAAACTGCCTTCAAAATTCAGTTAGGGTTGACCCTCCCAAAGATTAAGGAAAAACTGGGTAATGAGCTGCATGCCATTGTTGAAGAACTCGCGTTGATGTTTCGCTCTGGCAATACCGAGAGTGATGACGATGTCAGTGCCGACCTTGAAGCGATCAAAGCAATTTTTCTAAAGGACATGGATATCTACCTGGATAAGGAGGTTATTCCGGTGCTAAAGACTTCTTTAGCGCCCGAACCTGAAGAAAGTAGCAGTGAAGACGCTCAGCCAGAGGAAGCGGCAACCGATGAGGAAGCGGGCGAACCTGAGTAACAGGGTTACTTGTTACATGCACTGACAACGGCTTTCACCTTTTTTGCGCAGGTAACGGCAATACTGTAGTCATTGACATCTACAGCGCCCATACTGGCATCAGCTGTTGTATAGGTCATACCGCTTGGGCGGGTGGTTTTTCCTGATAAATGCACTTCAGAAACCCCTGACGCTGCAATAATACCCCGCACATTTTCAGCAGTAACACCACCACCTGCCATAATGTTCAGGTGAGAGCCGAAAGTGTTAACCATATCTTTAATAACAGTTGCCCCTTCAAGCGCGCTCTCGGCACAACCTGACGTCAACACACGCTCACAGCCGATGGAAGCAATAATTTCCAGTGCTTCCATGGGATTGCGGGACTGATCAATGGCTCGGTGAAATGTTACCCCCATGCCATCAGCAGCCCTGACAAGCTGCCTGAGTATGGCCTCATTAACAAACCCTTCTGGTGTAAGGCTTCCCACAACAATGCCGGCCAGCCCTCTTTGCTTTGCCCCATGGATATCTGACAGCATGACTTCAATATCATCATCTGAGTAAAGAAAATCACCTTGTCGTGGACGAATCATGGCGTAAACAGGCACTGTTGAGATACGGACAGCCTGCTGCATGAAGCCATCACTGGGTGTGAGTCCCCCAAGGTGAAGGGAAGCGCATAACTCAATACGGTTTGCCCCACCCAATAGTGCCTGACGTAAAGATTCAGAGCTATCCACACAAACTTCAACACAGGTCGTCATGATATTCTCCTGAATGCCCGGCTAAACCTGTGGCGGAATATACACCTAAAGCCCTTGTCCTTAACATACAAAATCACAGGTTGAGCCAACTTCGGGCCATTGTTCGGGCCACTGTTCGGGCTATTGTATACATCGGTGTCAATATCCGGGCTAGCTATGGGCCATACGCATACGACGATAGACTGGCGACCACTGACGTTCACGAATGCGGTGTTCCATTTCTGAGCGGTCACAGGGGTCAGCCAGCCCATCCTTTTGAGCCTGAACAGCAACTGATAAGGCAATGTGAGTAGTCACTTGCTGAATATGTTTCATCGACGGAAGTAACAGGGCATCGGGAGTAGTCAGTGCTGGTGAGGATGTCGCCAACGTTTGCACAGCCGCATCCAGCATATTATCAGAGACCCGGGTGGCACCGGATGCCAAAATACCCAGCCCTAACCCCGGGAAAATATAAATATTGTTGCACTGGGCAATAGGATACGACTGCCCCTGATAAAGAACGGGTTCAAACGGACTACCTGTGGCAATCAATGCCCGGCCTTTCGTCCAGTGAATAATATCGTCCGGCAAAGCCTCTACCTGGCTGATTGGGTTCGACAGGGGAAAAATAATCGGGCGTTCATGGTTTTCAGCCATCTTTTTCACGATGCTCCGCGTAAACAGACCAGGTTGTCCACTGACACCGATAATGGCATCGGGTTTGGCGTGAGTAACCACATCCTCAAGGGTGACAGAACCACCGTCAGACCAGCTTGCTATTCTATTGTACGTCTGTGCTAGTTTATGCTGAAAGGGGCGTAATCCCGTCATTTGGTTGTGCGCCAAACCATCACGATCTACCATAAAAATCCGGGTACGGGCTTGCTCCTCAGACAAGCCCTTGCCCACCATAAGGCGGACAATCTGCTCAGCAATGCCGCAACCGGCAGAACCCGCGCCAAGAAAAGCCACCCGCATATCCTCAATGCTCTTGCCGCCAGACTTGCTAGCCGCTAACAAAGTGGCAGCCGCAACCCCGGCTGTACCTTGAATATCGTCGTTAAAGCAACACAGCTCATTATGGTATTTTTCCAGCAGGGGCGTTGCATGGTTAATCGCGAAGTCTTCAAACTGGAGTAGCGCATTTGGCCAGCGATGCTTGAGGGCTTGTATGAACATGTCGACAAACGCGTAGTACTCATCGTCGCCAATACGCTCATGGCGCCAGCCCAGGTAATTAGGGTCCTTGAGGAGGTTTTCGTTATTGGTGCCAGTATCGAGCAAAATAGGCAGGGTTTGGTTGGGCGCAATACCTCCGACCGCACTGTAGAGAGACAATTTGCCAATACAGATGCCCATTCCACCAATGCCCTGATCACCAAGACCCAAAATACGCTCGCCATCGGTGACAACAATCACTTCAATATTGCGCTTGAAGTTAGCCAGCATGCTGCGCATGCGGTCACGCTCCTGGTAGGCGATGTAAAGTCCTCGAGGGCGACGGTATAAATCACTAAACCGCTGGCAGGCTTGACCAACAACAGGCGTGTAGATGATCGACAGCATTTCTTGCAGGTGACGCTGGATCAGGGCATAAAACAGCGTCTCATTGGTATCTTGAAGTGAGCGAAGATAAATATGTTTCAGGATAGGTGTTGGCTTGACCGAAAATGCCTTGTAAGCACGGCGGCACTGCTCTTCAAGGGACTCAATTTTAGGTGGTAGCAGCCCGTGTAGCTCCAGCTCGCTGCGCTCTTCCATTGAGAAAGCAGTGCCTTTGTTCAGCAGAGAGTTTTCCAGCAACAGACGACCAGTAAGGCCTGTATGGATAATGTTATCATAGTCGCGCATGATCATTCCGTAGGGTTCAAGGCGGGTAAGAAAGAATAAAGGTATATCACGCCCATAAACAGGGTGAAGTAATGGTTGCGCCGTTTCGAGCCCTTCCTCGTGGATAAAAAGATGGCTTACTCAACCAAAACCGGCTTGAAATAGAGCGTCATTAATTTTAGCCAGGCCCAAAGGTGCCCGAGGCATGGTGTGAGTATACACGCCCTGACTTAGCTTGCTCGTGCGCAAGCATCAATCAATAATGGGGTAAATTCAGGCTCAAAACGCCAGGAGGTGTCGTCAATATCATAAAACACTGCCACCAGCATGATACTAAGCCAGAACCCCCAATAAGTGGCACCATGGGATATAAGTGGCGCCATAGGATAAAACTTCACACTTTTATTTTTTCGATACCACTTCAGAGAACAACGCACTGAACACGCCACAGACTGCCGCAAACAGGCTGATACCTGCGCCGGAAGTCAACGATGACCACAATGAAGCCTGTTCAACAAAATAGTAATAGGCCGCGCCGCCAATCAACCATGCCCACCAGAACCCAAATGAAGCCAGAGCGGTAAGTCGGAAACCTGCTGAGATAACGCCTTTCATAGTAGCCCTTATTATTTGCTATATACAGGAGTGATACTAGTCACATATTCAAACTGCTGCGATGAGGGTTTAACGCAAGGTGACCGGAAGCCCTTGCGCTAACCTTGGTTGCTTACCAGAAAGTCCCATAGCATATTTCATGACCTGTTTGACCGCGGGCGTAAAGCGACCAGCCAGGGTTAAGCCAATATTACGAATAACTTTCAGGGGGAAGTGATCATTACTAAAAGTATGATAAAAGCCATCCATAATGGTCATCATGCGTTGATTGTCAGGGCGTCGGTTTTTTTCATAACGGGCTAATACGTCGGGGTTGCCAATGTCTTCACCCACGCGGTGGGCATCAACCAGTATCTCCGCAAGCCAGGCTACATCCTGAAACCCCAGATTGACCCCTTGTCCTGCCAAAGGGTTAATCGTGTGAGCGGCATCGCCAGCGAGCACGACACCTTTCTTGTAATACGTTTGCGCGTGTCTGCGTGCCAGGGGGAAAGATGCACGTCCATGAAGCTGCTTGATGGCAGGTAATTCGGCTGGAAAGGTCTGTGCCAGTGTCGTAATAAAGTCTCGGTCAGACAGCGATTTTAACGCGGCGACCTTGTCTGGGTGATGGTACCAGACAACGGACGCATAGTGCCTGCCACCAACGCTCGGTAGTGGCAGGAAGGACTCAGGACCTGTGGGGGTAAACGCCTGCCAGGTAATAGCTTGTGGTGCGTCAATTTCCACCGTGGCCACCAGACATTGCTGTTCGTAGTCTTGCCGGTTCAAACCAATATTAGCGGCTTGTCTGACGGCAGAATTGGCGCCGTCGGCACCGATGATAACCTGTCCGGTGAATCGGCGGCCATCACTCAGGGTGATTGATGGCTGGTCGGCACCTGGGTCTATTCTCTGAATAACGTTTGGGCAGAAAGAGCGGATGCCAGGGTATCGGCTCATCGCTTGGTGCAGAGCGCGCTGGGTAATGCTGTTTTCAACAATAAACCCTAATTGCGGGTGCCCGATATCAGCCGCATCAAACAGGGTTTTATTCATCCGGTTTGGTCCCCGTGCCAAAGGGGTGCTGAGCTTTTCCCACACAGCCATTTGCTGATAAGGGCACATGCGCATGGCTTGCATAAACTTCCAGGCACCGAGCTGTGTTAAAATTTGTTCCGACGCGTAGCTCAGTGCTGAGACCCTTATATCGGGTAAGGACGAAGGGTTAAAAGGAGAAGGGGCTTTCTGGTCAAAAAGAGCAACGCTCAAGTTGGCACTACCGAGGGCGTTAGCCATTGCGCTACCGATCATTCCCGCGCCGACAATCAATACGTCAAACTGCTGCTCTTTCATGCATGTCTCTGCCTTTATATTGGCGGTTATCTAACCATAGAGTTCGGTGTTATACCAATCGTCTTTTTTTCTGGGTTTCTGGGTTTCTGGGTTTCTGGGTTTCTGGGTTTCTGACGATTTTCAGGACAAGTGATGGCAGGGTAGATGAGTAAGTAATATTATTTATCTGGTTGCCGTTTCATCTGTGCTTTTATGGAGTTACCAGGGCGCTGATACAAATTACATGACAACCTCCTCCTTCCAACCTCAAGCATATTAAGGGGGGCTGAAGTATGGCCTTTGTCTCAATGAAACGCCTGATCCTGTGGATGAAATACCCGCTTTTCTTCTGGCATTAGTTTGATACAGTTATTGATGGCTCAGGTTATGGGACTTGCTACACTCCTCTTCTCAGCCGCTTTTATGGCATCGGTGGGTAGATAGAAAATACCGTCGCTCAAGGCAGAAATATCATAGCCGGCAGCTTCAAGAATATCTAAACCGTAGTTGTAGCAATTGTGGACAGGCCCTCCCCATTGCCATCTTTTCTGCGCGTACTTTTGGATCACCTCCTGCATTTTTTTATGATCTTCCCCTATCTGCGCTCGAGAGGCTTTCAGTGGCGGACGATACTCCAGGCGAATGGTGCCTGCTTCTTCTGCCATATACTTTGCGCATTCTTCTTCTGTCATGTGATCCGGGTGGGCATAGAGATTATTGATTTGAGCATAGAAGCGTTCACCTTTGGGGGATTCGAACCCCAGTAACGCATGACCAAAAGGGTTTGAACCATAGCCTTTAACAATAATCAACGCCGGGTTTTTATACTTTTCCAGCAGAGAGTCAGGCAACCCTCTGCCTGGATAAGCTTTGCCGAAATAACGGGGTTTCGCTAAAGCGGCAATGTGCTTTATTTTAGCGATGACTTTGGACAGACTGATTTTTTTGTTCAGTCTTTTTTCTTCTTCTGTCATCCGATGTATTAAAGCTAAGCCAGCGTCCTTGTTGATAAAAACAATATTTTCACTCAGGGGTGGGAGTATTTCTTTCATATGAACCATCCTTGGGGCAATGCTGACGTTACTGGCAGATTTTTTCTGCGCTGAGTGAGTCTTGGGATGATTCGGATTTACCGGGTGATGTTTTCTCCATCTCAGGGTAAGGGGATGATTTTTAAATGCACGGAAGATCCGGCTAACAATGGATTTTATGGCATTGATGATGTTTGCGCGTCGGCTTAGAACGGGCTTTTTTGCAGGTTGGTCGCTGCTATGTGAAGGTGGCAACTGATTCCCTTGGGCAGAGGTAACAAAAGACACCTCCGTTCCCCTGAATGTCCCTTTACGTTCAGGTGCTCCCTGTGCTGCTGTGGGGGGAGTAGCCGTTGGTAATTTATTAACAGTATTTAATCTGGATACAGGCATAGTCGTTCCTTGAGTTGGGCCTGAACGGTCTAAAATTGTTTCTCCACGGCAATGGGCTGAGAAAAGGGTATCCCTCCAATAAATTTAGGAGCCTGTCGGACTTAAGGCAACAGACTTTACTTTCGGAAACGGATAGAAGACATCACAGGCTTAACCGGGCGTAGGGATATGGAGTCAGCCAATGTCCCTTGTTCCGGTTCGTCAAATCCTCTGACAGGTTTTTACGTGAATGGCTATTTGGACGCAGATTTTAGAACAATTGTCTCAAACTTCAGTTGTTGAGTTTATGGCTGTTATTACCGGGATACTCAGTGTCTGGTTTAATAAACAGGAAAAAATATTGGTTTACCCATTCGGCATCATCAGTGTGACCTTGTATATTTTCATCGACTATCGGTGCAAATTGTACGCCGACTCTGGCATCAATACCTACTGCTTACTGATGAGCCTATTCGGTTGGTATCATTGGAAAAACACAAAAACCGGAGTCGACCAAATTCCCATAAGCAAAAGTTCAAAGCAGCAGAAAATGATCAGTTTGTTCACCCTGCTAGGCGCATTCGTGTTGCTTTGGATCATATTGCGCCGCTTTACCGATAGTGACGTGCCAGCATGGGATGCTCTGACAACGGCATTTGCCATAACAGGCATGTACTTAATGGCGCTGAAGAAAGTGGAGCATTGGTATTGTTGGATTGGCTGCAATCTGTCATCTATTCCTTTGTATACCTACAAAGGACTCCCTTTGACAGGGATACAGTTTATCGTTTTCGCCTGCATAGCGATTTCAGGTCTAGTGTCCTGGAAAAAGAAACTGCTTGATTTGGAAAGCAGGTAAAAAATAACGGTTTTACTCCCATGAATGACAGAAAGTGGCTGTTATTGCGGGTGAATTATTCGGCTCAGAAAACGGCAATTTTTGAGCCGAATAATAGCCGGATTTGGCTCAAATCATTGATAAGGCGCTTGTATCTTGCAAAAGGGTTGAGGCTCGCATCATTTGAACTATATACGCTTGCTGTATACAATGCTGCTATATATACTTTGTATATAGCTCATAAGAGGAGGCACAACATGGCTAAAGGCACTGTTTTTGTTAACAACCGGACTCAGGCGGTCCGTCTTCCGGCTGAAACCCGCTTTCCTGATGATGTCAAAAAAGTGCGTGTCAGGGTGCGTGGTAATGATCGTATTCTTTCACCTGTTGGCCGCACGTGGGATGCTTTTTTCATGGCTGACCCTGACGAAGGGGTAACAGATGACTTTATGGAGGAAAGGGCGTCTCAACAGCAGCGTGAGAGGGAGAGCTTTTAATGCTGAAGTATATGCTCGATACCGACATTTCTATCTACATTATTAAACGTCGGCCAGTGGCGCTAATGGATGTATTTAATCAATATGATGAACAAATGGCTATCAGCTCAATTACACTCTCCGAACTCATTCATGGGGCTGAAAAAAGTGCTAACCCCAAAAGAAACATGTACAACGTTGAGTGTTACTTGAGTGGTCTTGAGGTACTGGACTACGGTCGCAAGGCATCAGCCCATTATGGTGATATTCGCGCGGATCTGGAGAGAAAGGGTACACTAATAGGGGTTAATGATTTACACATTGCCGCTCATGCACGAAGTGAAGCGTTAATCATAGTTACCAATAACCGCCGAGAATTTGATCGTGTGGCGGGACTGCGCGTAGAAAACTGGCTGGATGTGTGCGCAAAACAAGAGTCAGGGGAATAAAAAGTGAAAAAATAATAGCTTGCCACTTATCTCAGGCAAACGGCTGAGGGTATCGAATCTGGAGCACTCATCCACCGTGTAAAGAACAACCCTGGGGTGAATAAACGGTAAATCCGCCACTTTCACCAGAACCTATTGTAGAATCAACCTTAATTTTTCTTTTACAGACACTGAACAATACTATGGATGTCACCCCCATTCTGGATTCCCTCAATGATAGCCAACGCAAAGCGGTAACAGCTCCCGTTTCTTCCCTGCTGGTTCTAGCGGGTGCCGGCAGTGGCAAGACTCGAGTACTGGTGCACCGTATTGCCTGGCTGGTTCAGGCAGAAAGTATTTCACCTTACGCCATTATGGCGGTGACTTTTACCAATAAAGCGGCAGCAGAAATGCGCTCGCGAATAGAGTCTCTTCTGGGCATGTCCCCCAGGGGTATGTGGGTGGGTACGTTCCATGGATTGTCTCACCGGCTGCTCCGTGCCCATTATCGCGATGCCAAGCTACCCGAGCATTTCCAGATACTCGATAGTGATGACCAGCTTCGCATCATTAAACGCCTGATGAAAGCCATGGAGCTGGACGACAAGAAATGGCCACCTCGTCAGGCACAGTGGTACATCAACAGCAAAAAAGATGAAGGCTTGCGGCCAAACTATATTGAGCCGGGTTATGACGCCTTTGAGAAAACCATGCTGACAGTGTATCGCGCCTACCATGACTATTGTGAGCAAATGGGCGTAGTGGATTTTGCTGAGTTATTACTGCGTGCCCATGAGTTGCTGTTAAAGCGCCCGGATATTCTTCAACATTACCGGGAGCGTTTCCGGTATGTGTTGGTGGATGAGTTTCAAGATACCAATGCCGTCCAGTATGCCTGGCTCCGTCTGCTAACCGGAGATCAGGATAAAATCATGGTGGTGGGGGACGATGACCAGTCTATTTATGGCTGGCGGGGCGCTCGTGTTGAAAATATCCGTCAATTTTCTACAGACTTCAGCAAAGCCACCACCATCAAACTGGAGCAGAACTACCGCTCTACCAGCACCATCTTGAAAGCGGCCAACGCGGTGATTGCAAACAATCCCGACCGCCTCGGTAAAGAGCTGTGGACTGAGGGCAATGAAGGTGAACCCATCAACCTGTTTGCCGGTTTTAACGAAATGGATGAGGCGCGGTTTATTACCGACCGGATTAAAGAGGCCATCAAACACGGGGTTAAAGGTGCTGAGATAACGGTTTTGTACCGCTCTAATGCTCAGTCCCGTGTTCTTGAAGAAGCTATGTTACGCGCTGCTATCCCCTACCGCATTTACGGCGGGCAACGCTTTTTCGAACGTGCCGAAATTAAAAATGCTCTGGCCTATATGCGCCTTGTTAATAATCCCGGTGATGACACCGCCATTGAGCGGGTCATTAATATCCCACCCAGGGGTATTGGTGAAAAAACCGCTGAAAAGCTCCGGGAAGTTGCGCGCAATCAGGGCGTGTCCCTTTGGGAGGCCATCAATACACTGATTCAGCAGGGGCAAGTACAGGGTAAGGCGGGTAAGTCCATGCAAGCCTTTGTGGAACTGGTGAAATCCCTGAGCGCCTCGGCGGATGAGCTGGATGTGGGTGAATTGGCCGATAATGTGCTAACCCTGACCGGGCTCATTGAATTCCACGGCAAAGAAAAAGGAGAAAAAGGTCAAGCGCGGATAGAAAACCTGGAAGAGCTGGTCTCTGCCTGCCGTGGTTTTGATAGTAATGATATTGACCTTGATGACAGCGACGCTCCCCTGTCACCGCTGGAAGCCTTTCTTGCCCACGCCGCCCTGGAGTCCGGTGAAAGCCAGGCAGACCCATTTACTGACAGTGTGCAAATGATGACACTGCACTCTGCCAAAGGGCTGGAGTTCCCCCTGGTCTTTTTAGCCGGTTTGGAAGAAGGGCTTTTTCCCCACAAGATGTCACTGGATGAAGGCAATTTAGAAGAAGAACGCCGCCTGTGCTACGTGGGTATCACCCGCGCCATGAAAAAACTCTATATGACTTATGCTGAAACCCGTCGCTTGTACGGCACCGAAACCCGTAACCGCCCTTCACGGTTTATTAAGGAAGTGCCGGGTGAACTGCTTCAGGAAGTTCGTCTCGGTGGAAAGTTGACCCGGCCAGTGGCGGTCCAGAAAGACTTTGCCTCATCCTCTTGCGATGGGTTTTCATTGGGCCAGCGTGTCCACCATGATGTTTTTGGTGAAGGCGTGGTAGTCAATTATGAAGGGGAAGGAAAACAGGCACGTATCCAGGTGCAGTTTGATACAGAAGGGAGTAAATGGTTGATGATGGCTTATGCCAATTTACAGGCAATCAGCGAGCAGTCTTAACAGTCGTGTTGCTAAAGTCCCACAGTCCCCGGCTCAGCAGGCATTGTTGAGGATATGCCGCGCTTTCTGGATTTCAGGCCGAAATGGTCTTAAGTCCGACAGGTTCCTAGGAGCCTGTCCGAGAATAGACTACCCTACTGCGGTTGCGATAAATTGGTCTAAAAATTCCTGCTTCTTCGTCAAATAGCCCCACTATTATCCT
>NZ_JAVLSP010000041.1:0-29661 GCF_031528575.1 Candidatus Sororendozoicomonas aggregata | reverse complement strand
GTGAGGAGAATAGCGGGACTATTTGACGAACAAAAGCGACTTTTTAGACCCATTTATCGTAGCCGCAGTAGGAGCATGACTTTTAAGACTGCTTCTTAGTAGTGAGGGGGGATTTCACTGGTCACGCCGCGTTCTGTTTTTGTGGCCTCCATTAAAGCCTGATACGCTTCTTTAAGCGCTTTCACCTCAGCCAGCAACTGAACCATCTCTTTTTGCTGACGTGTCACAACATTATTAAGCTGATCGATGGTCTGCTCCTGAAAGCTCAGTTGTGTCTGCAAATCAATCAATGCCTGATTCATTCAATGTTTCTTCTCTACAGTCAATAAGGATGTCGCTTCGCTCCACATGCTTTAGGTGGCGAGTGAACGCCACCTCAGCAACACAACCTTCGAGGCAAAGCTTCCCAATGCCTGCGGTTGTTTCCACCACCAGGCTAAGGCTCTGGTGGGGGTTTTGACCCTGCGCTATTTGATAAAACCATCAAAACAATCACCCAGTGCCTTGCCTACACGAGTAACCAGTGACGCAATCTGATCAGTGGGGTAAGGCTTTGCTGGAAAGCGCCCCCAGACGGGACCAGGCCAGGCTGGATCAGCACTGAAGCGAACCACATGATGAATATGAAGCTGCCTGACAATATTGCCCAGTGCGGCGACATTGAGTTTGTCGCCATTAAACAGCTGCTGAAGCACTTTCGACAATATTGATGACTCTGTCATCACTTGCCGCATTTGTTCAGACGTCAGTTCATACAGTTCTTCCAGCCCGGCAATACGAGGCACCAGAATAAACCAGGGGTAACTCGCATCATCCATCAGCAACAACCGGCACAGAGGAAAATTACCCACGGTGATACAGTCGTTGTCCAGTCGTTTATCCAGGGAAAATAACCCGATTTGTTTAGCTCCACACCATCAGCCATTGGATTATAACGTGGTCAGCCCTTAAAATGTGGCATTATTTTGATAAATCGCAGGGTTGCTTTTCATGCGTACCAGTGAGTATTTAATTCCCACCCTCAAGGAAACCCCTTCCGACGCGGTGGTCATCAGTCATCAGCTTATGCTTCGCGCGGGCATGATTCGTAAGCTGGCCTCTGGTCTCTACACCTGGCTGCCTCTGGGCCTTAAAGTGTTAAAAAAGGTTGAGCGGATCATTCGTGAAGAAATGAACCGCTCCGGTGCCCTGGAAACGCTGATGCCAACGGTTCAACCTGCTGAGCTGTGGCAGGAAAGTGGCCGCTGGGATGATTACGGTCCTGAGCTTTTGCGAATCAAAGACCGCCACCAACGTGACTTTGTCATGGGCCCCACCCATGAAGAAGTCATTACTGATCTGATGCGTAATGAGTTAAGTAGCTACAAGCAGTTGCCTATCCACCTGTATCAGATTCAAACCAAATTCCGTGATGAGATTCGCCCACGTTTTGGTTTGATGCGTGGCCGGGAATTTCTTATGAAAGATGGCTACTCCTTCCATAGTGATGAAGACTGTCTACGGGCAGAATTTCAGAATATGCATGCGACCTATTGCCGCATTTTTGAGCGATTGGGGCTTAATTACCGTGCTGTTGAAGCTGACAGCGGCGCTATTGGCGGCGCAGGCTCCAGGGAGTTTCATGTGCTCGCTGACTCAGGCGAAGACGCTATTGTGTTCAGTGACAGCAGTGATTACGCGGCCAATATTGAAAAGGCAGAAGCACTGCCACCGACGCAAGAGCGCCATGCGCCAACACAAACCATGACACTGGTTGATACCCCGAAAGTCAAAACCATCGATCAACTGGTAGAACAACACGCCGTGCCCATTGAAAAAACCGTCAAGACACTGATTGTTGCGGCAGACGAAAGGGCTGGAGCGCCTTTTGTTGCCCTGCTTATCAGAGGTGATCACGAACTCAACACCATCAAGGCCGAAAACCTGCCCGGCATTGCTGTTCCCCTGCGCTTTGCCTCTGAAGAAGAAATTCGTAACACCATGGGCGCTGGTGCCGGTTCCCTTGGACCTGTGAACGCGGCCATTCCTGTCATTGTTGATCGCTCTGTTGCTGTGATGAGTGACTTTGGGGCCGGTGCCAATATTGATGGCAAGCATTACTTTGGTATCAACTGGAGCCGGGACTGTGACTTTCAGCAGGTGGAGGACTTACGTAACATTGTTGAAGGTGATCCAAGCCCCTGTGGTAACGGGAAACTGTTTATCAAGCGTGGTATCGAGGTGGGGCATATCTTCCAATTGGGGACTAAATACAGCAAAGCCCTGGGAGCCACAGTACTCAATGAGCACGGCAAAACAACAATACTGTCCATGGGCTGTTACGGTATTGGTGTTTCCCGGACGGTGGCGGCGGCCATCGAACAAAACCATGATGAAAATGGGATTATCTGGCCGGAGGCTATAGCGCCTTTCCAGGTAGCCATTGTGCCATTGAAAATGGAAAAATCAGAAGCTGTCCGCGAAGCGGCCGACAACCTCTACAACACCCTGACGGATGCTGGCTTTGATGTACTGATGGATGACCGTAAGGCCAGCCCGGGGGTGAAGTTCAAGGATATGGAGCTGATCGGCATCCCCCATCGCATTGTATTGAGCGAGCGGGGACTGACCAGTGGCGTAGTAGAATACAAACACCGCAATACGGCTGACAAGGAAGAGATCGCTCTGAATGCCATTGTTCAACTTATTCAGGAAAGGGCAGTATATTAATTACCTGGGGGTAGCGATTCTGCTGCTATCCCTTTCTATTCTTTCTACCCCTGCATCGAGCCAGATCGGTACGTTTCAGCCACAATATCAGCCAGAGTTTGCGTCAGATACCTGGTTCACTGACATGTCTGCCCGTATGGCACGTTTTATAAAAAGCCCCGAAAAACGCCGGGAGATACTCAAGCGGGTTCGCCAGGAAGCTGAGCGCGTCCGGCTAAAGCCGGGGTTAATTTTGGCCATTATCCATACCGAATCTTCTTTTAATCGCTTTGCTGTATCGTCTGCCGGGGCTCAGGGGCTTATGCAGGTGATGCCATTTTGGAAACAGGAGATCGGGCAACCTGACGATAACCTTATCCGAATAGGAACCAATCTACGCTACGGCTGTACGATACTTCGTCATTACCTGTCCATTGAAAAAGGCAACCTGACCCGGGCTTTAGCGCGATACAACGGCAGTCTTGGAAAACGCCATTACCCTGAAAAAGTGTACACAAACTGGGAAACTTACTGGCAATAAAAGGGGGTTAGCCCACCAAAAAGCCATCAGGCGGCGCCAGGCTCTCATCAACCACCGAAACTTTCGACACCCTTGCCAATGGCGGCCCCTCATGTAACCAGGCTTCCAGTTGACTTACCCGGTCAGGCTCACCACACATCAGCACTTCAACCCGTCCATCAGGCAGGTTTTTGGCCCAGCCAGTAATACCAAGCTCTAATGCCTGCTTTTGTGTCGATATACGAAAACAAACGCCTTGAACACGGCCTTCGACCCAGGCTTTTTTGCAACTAGTGGCCATTGGATACTCCCTGCTTTTTCAGCTTATTCACCCGATGGATCATACCCTCTTCTGTTTGAGGGCCATAGAGTATATCCATGACCTTACCTTGCGGATTAATCATCAGCGTGGTCGGTAACACTTGCGGTAACGGTAGCTCCAGCACAGTAAGCGGGTTGCCTTCAATGACCGGAAACTGTATGCCCATCATGCGCACCTTATGCTTAAGCCTGTCGCCAGTATCACCATCAAAGTCATAACCCAGGACATTCAGATCCTTATGCTTGGCCAGCGCGTTAAACTCAGGAATCTCTTTACGGCACGGGCCACACCATTGTGCCCAGATATTGAGTATTGTCCAGCGGTCAGCCGCGCTTTTTAAATAGATCGCCTGACCATCCGTTGCGGTGAAATCTGGCTGTTTCTGGCAACCTGCAACCATTGATAAGAGCAGAATAAAAGAAAACCAAATTGACAACCGCATACGTGACTGACTCCGCAATATAGTAACCTATCAGTATTAAATGAAGAGACAGTGTAGCAGGAAAATGCCGGAAATTGTCCATGCTCCCAGGAACCTGTCCGAGAATAGACTACCCTACTGCGGTTGCGATAAATTGGTCTAAAAATTCCTGCTTCTTCGTCAAATAGCCCCACTATTATCCTCAGAAGCAGAAATTTTATCCTCAATTTCTCGTCATCCTCGCTACGGGCGCTATTCTCGGACAGGCTCCTAGAACAAAGGAAAGAGCTGATTCCCGGAATTGGAAACAGCGCTTTGGGAGAAGCCCGCTAAAAGCGCCTTTAGACAAATAGGGAGGAGTCCGTACGCCGTGTGACCGGTTACTTCTATTATGTTCCCAGACCGGATTCACGATGAGTGAAAACAGGGCGTTTACACAAAACTAACTACAGGCTCTGACGCTCACATAGAATAAGTTAAACTTATATATATTATAAATATCATCTTATATGCTAGCATCACATCCAGTGTAGATATCAACAGCTTTTTCCTACATCGAGTGTTTCTTTCCATTTTTCCTGAAAGTGATTCTCAATCTTTTTTTGTATGACGTTTATTGAATTATGAGAGCCTCAACTCATGAAAAAGTGCATTTCCACTTATTTTATATCGATAACAAAATATTTACTTTTGATATTTTCCTGCTCTATTTCCTCTATCAATGCCACTGATCAGTTTCCAGATAAAACTCAGCGTTTAACCAATATGTGCAAAGCCTGTCATGGAGAAGAAGGGGTCAGCAACTTCACGACCATACCCGATTTGCGCTGGCAAAATAAAGAATATCTTACCAATCAACTGACCGCATTCAAATCCCACGATCGTTTTGATATTACCATGTCAAAAGTTGCTGCGTTACTTTCAGAAGAAGACATACAAGCTATCGCTAACTATTTTTATAGAGATGATTCCTCTAACCCGGATATTTCATAAACATGCTCCTGGCCTTGCTTGCTCCTTGCGGCTCTAAGGGAATTTTATGAAATATCCGGGCTAAAAAATAGCAACATACCGAAATAAACAAAACAAATACTGAATTTACAGGGATGTTAATTAAGTATTACATACACAAACAATATCGCCATACATTTGGTTGATAACTATAGATATAGTTTTATCATGAACAGACGAAATTTTTTACAAGGTTTTCTTGCCACATCAGCGATGGCGGCCGCTCCTGTTTCCTGGGTATATGCGGCCAATCGGCCCGGTAATGTTCCTCCCCTGGATATATCCACCCTTCAGTGGAAAAGCGCGGGGGATCTTCCAGATCATTATACTTTATTGAACACAAACCCCCTCAATGCAATGCCCAGTATTGAGAAACTCAATCCTGACATTACCCCTGCTGGCACCTCGTTCATCCGCTGGAATGGCAACATGCCTGATTTTGCCAGCATTGATGTCGACAAATGGCAATTCAAGGTTGACGGCGAGTCAGTTATAACAGCTAAGTCGTATACAATTGATGATCTGAAAACGAAGTTCCAAAATCACTCACTGCATTTAACACTGGAATGCGGTGGTAACAGCCGACGTAACTTCTACCCTAAAGCAAAAGGCAATCAATGGAATGATGGCGCGGTCTATTGCTCGAAATGGACAGGTGTATTAGTCAGTGATGTTCTTAATGACTGTGGCGTTAAAGATGACGCTGTTTATACAGGCCATCACAGTTTTGACAAACATCTCAGCGGCAAAGGTGAAGCTATTTCTCGTGGTGTACCTATCGATGCCGCTTTAAACGACAATGCGCTTATTGCCTGGGCCATGAATGACCAACCTATTCCTTACTTGCAGGGCTACCCATTACGTATTGTCTTTGGTGGTCGTCCGGCATCAATTTCCTCCAAGTGCGCTACAGGCATCAGTATACGTAACAAAGTGCACGATGGGCACAAAATGGAATCACCTTCTTATCGGGTTCCTACCTACCCTGTAGCTCCGGGTGAAATGGTTGACCCGAAAGACTTTGAAATTATTGAACATATGATCGTTAAGTCCCTGATTACTTCCCCGGCATCAGGAACTGAAGTAAAACTAGGCGAACCATTAACAATCAACGGTCATGCCTGGGCCGGTTTGCGTGATGTGGTCAAACTCGATATCAGTTATGATTACGGCGTTCGCTGGCATAGCACCACATTAAAAAAACCGGTTAACCCTCGAGCCTGGCAGCAGTGGGAAACGACACTGACACTGCCTGAAAAAGGCTATTACGAAATCTGGGCAAAAGCCACTGACAGCGAGGGCGACTCTCAGCCTGTTGTGCAGCCTCAGTGGAACCCTAAAGGCTATATGTTTAATGGTTGCCATCGTATTGCGGTGAGGGTCGTATAATGAAGCGCCTTTTATACTTAGTGGCGCTCAGTGGACTACTCAGCGGGCTACCAGCTCAGGCTAACGATACCAATGTCAAGCAATACCCTGTTGATAAACAATCGGGGCTGATTATGGCACCAGGCTGGGAGCTGGTTAATTATCAGTGTAACGCCTGCCATTCCAGCCTGATCATTCCCCAAAACGGGGGGGATGAGGCTTTCTGGCGTGAAACGATTCAGTGGATGATCGACACCCAGGGGCTTTGGGACTTATCTGAGACCTGGGATCCTGTGCTCCAATACCTGAGCACCAACTACCCGGCATCCAGCGATATTCCTATGGACATTTTTCGACGCCTCCCCCTTGAGAGCGACGCATTACCGGAAAAACCAGCAACACCGGGAGAAAAAGGATGATTAGTGTCCAGCGTATACTATTTTCTTCACTGTTACTGGCAGGTTCAGCCCTCACTCAGGCAAACACCGATACTGATATTAACGGAACGGCACTAAAGGATTATCAGCATATACTCAACACTTACAAGCCACGCCTTGAAAAAGGCGAAAGACTGGTAAAACAACAGTGCGACGCTTGCCACGGGGCTAATGCATCGTCCCATATCGGTAAATATCCCAAGTTAAGTGGTCAGCACTATGAGTACATGGTAAAACAACTGTTTGCCTTTAAAACGAATCAGCGTAAAAACCCGTACATGCAGAAGCAACTGAAAACCTTGTCAATGAAGGAGCTTGCCAATGCCGCTTACTATTACAGCATCCAAAAGCCAGTCACTCCGGGTACTCACGAAAACAAAGTTAAGTAGACATACTTCAACAGTCATACTTTAGAAATCTTTCATTCTAATACGCTATTGAGCTGGCGTTCAGTTTGTCAGCGCAATAGCGTAAAAAGCTGCTGAGCGTTACATGTCGTTTGCTCAGTTATTCTTTCCGGGGTTTCCCCCCTGAGCCGCGCAATCGTTCGCGCGATAACAGGTAACTGGAGCGGCGTATTAGGTTTCCCCTGAAAGCCTGATAATGGCATGTCCGGGGCATCAGTTTCCAACACCAGACTCTCCAAAGGGAGGACTGTTGCAAGGTGCCGGGTTCTTCGTGCCCGCTCGTAGGTAACCCCCCCACCAAACCCCAGTTTAAATCCCTGTTCGATATATTGATAAGCCTGTTGCTCGCTCCCTGAAAATGCGTGAACAATACCACCTTGCAATAACGGCGCTGCTTTGAAGTGCTTGAGTATCAAGTCATGGGTTTTTCTTGCATGGATAATAACAGGGTACTGGTAAGCCCTGGCCAACTGGAGTTGCGCATCAAAAAACTCAAGCTGCTTATCCCTTGCAAATTTGTCGGTGGAAAAGGCAAAGTCCAGTCCAATTTCACCAATAGCAACCATGGACGTGTCACGGTTATTGAGTTGTTTTTCCAGGGCATCCAAGTGGTTTTTTTCGTGGCGCTGAATAAAACAGGGGTGAAGACCCAGACCGTACACCAATAAAACGGGTGCGGGCGAATGCGCCAGCGCGATGACCCGGTGAGTATCGTTAAAATGTACAGACGGTATACAGAGAGTACGTATGCCTTTTAGCGCACACTGTTGTAAAATGCTATCCCGATCGTGGTCGAATACACTAAAATCAAGATGGCAATGGGTATCGAAGAACACAAGTTACTCCCAGCGTTTTCGTTTACCGTGCATTTTTACACAATACAGCGATACACGTACATTGTCAGAATGAATCAACTCAATCCTTTTTTTTGCATCGTCACTTTCCCGGACTTGCTGACTGTGTTTTTTAACCAGCGCAGGTTGACAGCGTCTGAAAAAAAGACAACACTCCCAGTTACCAAGATGTAGCTCTGATATTACCAGTCATCGAATTGCCCTGAAGACCATAACCGCCCTGGAACCACTGCAATTGAACGAAACATACCAGAATTGACAGTCTTGGCTTGAACAGTATCCATATAAACATAGCCTGACAGGCAAGACTGGTCATTGAAACAACAAAGGCTGGTCACTGGAACAACAAATTACCGTTAATTTTAAGCAGCAGCCTTCAAGTCACAAGCTGCGATAATAAAAAGAGCAATAAGGATCACTATAACAATGAAAGCGCATTTAATCGGGGGTGCTGGTTTAATGGCGGGACTGCTGTTATCCGGCTGCCAAAAGTCAGAACAAGGTGAAGTGACGTACACCGACCCTTATGTAAAAGAAACCATTGCCAACAATACGTCGACAGCAGGCTATATCACGCTGGTCAATAACAAAACATCGGATATTCAGCTGATAGCCGTCTCTGTGGCCCCAGATGTAGCAGCAAAAGCTGAGCTGCACGGTCATAAGATGGAAGGCGATATCATGAAAATGCATGAGGTCGCTTCCCTCGATTTACCATCAGGCACGCCAGTCAAACTGGAGCCTGGTGGCTACCATGTCATGCTGATGGGGTTAAAACAGCCATTGATACCCGCATCAGAAGTCAACGTCACTTTTCAGTTCTCCGATGGAGAAAGTCTGAACGTTGCCATGCCAGTAAAAAAATAAAACAGCCGGCAATGATACCGGCGTTTGTCAGTGCAAAGGGATATCGAAAGCATAAGTCCGACAGGCTCCTGGACAGCTAGCCAAGGGAACCCCTATGGTGTGGTTTGAGAGCATCGAACTGACGTTAGTTAATCGGGTACCCGTGAGTCATGAGAGCCTTCAGCTAAATGGAGAGCCTTCAGCTGAATGACACGCCCAAACTGCGCCGCTGATCCGAGCGTTCAGTTTTTTTTCGTGTCGCCCAGTGTCAGCCTCAAAAAAATTCGGAGCTGTCTCCAGGCCTTATTACATAAGCTATCCCGAAAAAGAATGACAGAATATTTTTTTGTTTTTTCTTCAAAATTGACTGTTAAGGGGATGACTAAGAAATACTGTGACAGAAACACCCTTTTTGTTCTTGTTGCAAAGAACCAACGCCCATCAATACTGATTGCCCATACACCAGCATTGATACGTATCCCATTGACCTTTTTTTCAACCCCTGACTGACAGAGGTGAAAACCCGCAAGAGCCAGTAAAATAGCGCTCAAACAAAACAACCAAAAGGAAATATCTGAAACCCACAGCGCTCCTACCGCAGCACTGTATACACCGATACACAACATGCGGTACAGGCGGGATGGTTTTACTGCGGCCTCAAACCGCATCAACCTTACCACTACTGGCAAGCACAGTATCCACCATGGCCGAAAGTCCGGGGTTCTCAGGCCGCTCGCTGGTCATAAACCAGCGAAACAGGTCTGGGTCTTCACAGGCCAGCAGGCGCGTATAGACTTTTTGGGCTTCTTCAGGCAGCGCCTTGAAACAGTTATTGGTAAAAGGCAGCAACAACACATCCAACTCCAACATACCGCGACGACTGTGCCACTGGAGGCGTCTAAACGCGTCTTCAGATGTCATAACAGGCTCTCCACTATAGAATCACCGGGGATTATAGCGCTGTTCCCTAAAGATGCGCAGACATAAGAGAGAAACACTAGCGCAAACAAGCGTTAATATACATACAACCATCACTTTGGTCACTCCCGCGAAGGCGGGAGTCCATTTTCTGGTAGATTCCCGCCTTCACGGGAATGACGACTGTATGGGTATTAGCGCTTAACAGCACTAGCGCTTATAGCCCTACAACAACATCACCTGCCATGACATTTTAAAACCGTGCTGCTACTGCCCCTGGAATCAATGAACCTAAAAAGCTGACTTTTCTCGTTAAATAGCGGGCTATTGCTTGTGAACATGGCGTTGTTATCCGCCGTTTCTCTTGGTTCTTACTTTATCCAAACGTGTAAAACTACTTCTCAGCCCCTTGGCAGGTCATCAAAGCACGCCACATCCCGGCACACATTCACGTCGTCTGCCGCATTTGCCTTTGCTTGCTGATGCCCCCCACCAAACGAGCGCACAATCAATCGCCCCCGACCCTTTACCAGCGTTGCCAATGCACGCCGCATATCGGCCACAGTCGTATTATTGACCGCCTTGGCAATCTGTTCACGGTTATCAAAAGGCTCCTGACTATCAATAGACTGCCAGAAACGTGCCCCCCTTTCGTCAAGGTTAGAATCCCGCTTCAGCAAAGCGCCCACCAGCCCCTCCCGGTAACCCGCCAACTCGGCGTCAGTCAGCTGTTCAAAGCGCTTGACCCGCTCTTTCAAAAACGTATCCACATGCCGCTCAATTTCCACAGAGTCTGCCCTTGGCGATTGAACAACAAACACAATTCCGGGATGTTTCTCTACTGGCCTGGCACTGGCATGGACCACATACCCCAGTTGTTGCTCAGTTCTCAGGGAATTGAAAAACGGCGTTGCCAGTAATCTGCCCAGCAGCGCATAATGGGCACGCGTGACACTATCCGTTTCAGGCCGCTGGAAATACGCCACAAACACGGAGTCATTATGACGAATATCCAGCTCCAGGGTACGCTGCTGATCTGCCAGCAAATGATAGGGTTCATCATAACGCTGGCTTCGGTTAGCAGGTGTTAGCAGTGCCTGCTCAACCTGGCCTGCCAGTTTTTTTACTGCTGTTTCACTGTGATTTCCATGCACCAGCATCTCAACATTGATGTGCTGGTAAAAATCATGGGCAAACCGCTTTAAGTCCTCAAAAGTCACCGACTCAGCTGCGTTGAGCAACACCGCGTCACTGGGATAATTGGGGTAAATCACCTGATTCACCGCATCCATAGCCAGGCGATAGGGGGGTTGAAAGGCCTTATTTTTCAGCCCCCGCACCAACTGTGCCTTTTCCTGTTCAAAGGCTGCTTTCTCAGGGTTGAAGCCTGTTATCCCCTTTAATAACTGCTCAAGCAATACAGACTGCTTATCCTGATAGCCGGACAAACTCAGCATCAACCCTTCACGCCCGGCAGAGATACCATAATACAAACCCGCTTCCCTGGCAGGGTAGCCGTACTCATTCAGACTTCGGGAAAGCAGTGCGCGATATACCTGTAAATTGGCAATATCCGATGGTTTGGCCGATGCCTCAGAGGTCGAAATCTTCACCCTCACCGTAGCTCTGGGAATAGTAAAGCTGCTGTCTGTCAGGCTCCACACATTAATACCCGGCTTATTGATGATATGCGCGGGCGTCAGTGACCGGTCACTGGTCCGAAGCTTGAAGTCACGGGCAATGAACGTGTTAGGCTCCGGGATGCTCAGCCCGGTATGAAACTGAGGTTGGTCAAGACGGTTGACCAGTGTTTTGCTTAAAGGCCGAACACTATAGTGCGTTTGAAAATAAGGCTCAACCTTATCGGTGCTGACACCCGGCGCAATCACCACCTGCCTTAAATTGGCAGGCGTGAACTGATCCAGAAACTGACGAATCAGTGCCGGGTCAAACTCACTGTAGAGGTAATTGGCATTGAGGATATGGGCAGCAGGCAGAAAGCCCATTCTTGCCGCCAGGGCCGATACTGTCTGCTGTGGACTCCGTTCTTCCTGATAGCGGAAGCCCAAATCAGCAATGGCCTTGTTTTCTGCGTACAACCGCTCTTGAATGCCTTCTTTACGAATCAGGTTCAGATAATCAAACACCGTCGTTGTAATGGTATCAACATGCTCAAGCCCCTCAGGCGTCAGCTCCATGCGAACAATAAACTCCGCATATTCATTCGGCACATCGTTACTGTAAGCACCCAGGGAATTAATGTACCCCCTGGCCTTTAATAAACTGTGCAGACTGCCTTTTCCTTCATAGCCTATTAGTCGTGCCAGATAGCCCAGGGGCTTTTTCTGGTAATAGGGTTGTGTGCTTTTCAGGGGAAAGTTCAGCGACAGTACACGTGTTTCCTTCAGAGGTTTAAGGTTGATGCGCACCCCGAGTTCATTGCTGGTATAAGGCCTAATACCAATATGAGTATCTGCTGAAGGATGCGCGGGCACGCCCTTAAAAGCGTCTTTTACCCATTGTTCCAGTGTTTCGGTACTTTCCCGGCCGTATAGAACCACACGAATATTATCAGCAGCATAGTACTTGTCGTAAAACGTTTTTAAATCTTGCCACAACGACTTATGATCATCGTTACTCAACGTATCAAGACTACCAATGAAGAAACGGCTTTTTGGGTGCTGAGGGTTAGAAATAGCATTCAATGCCATGGACAGACGCCAGCTGTCCTCACGAGTATGCAGCCTGTACTCCGAATCTACCGCATGGCGCTCACGATCGACATACTTCGGATCCAGTGTCGGGGAGACAAAGAATTGGGCTAAACGATCCAGTGCCGGGCGCAGTTTGTCACTGTTGATGTCAAAAAAATAATTGGTTCGCATATCTGCCGTGTAGGCATTGGCACTGCCACCGTTCGCACGGATATATTGAAAGTAGCCATCAACCTCAGGGTATTTTTTACTCCCCATAAACAGCATATGCTCAAGAAAGTGAGCCAGCCCAAGCCTGTCATCAGGATCATGAAAGCTGCCCACACCCACATCCACCGCTGCCGCGCTCTTGTCTGTTTTTGGGTCTGATATCAGCAATGCCCGCAAGCCGGAAGGCAACGTAACAAACTTATATTCCCGGTTATCAGCTGGACTTTTAATCACACGTGTTGAATTCACCGCAGGCTCCGTGACACCTTTTACAAGCGGTGTTGAACAACCGCTGATTACAACCATAACTAGAAATCCCGTTGCAGCAATGGCAGCCTGCGTTATTTCTTTTTTTATTCGTGTATATTTCCACATCAGACATTTACAACCCAGGACACTTAAAAATAGTACCAGTGGAACATTATGCACACAGCCCCCGGTAAAAATCATCCCAAAACCATCCTCTCTCTGGAAACTGGTACGAATGTTATAATCCGCAACTGTCAGACCTGAAAGACTACAAATCTTCAACAACCAGTTCAGGCCAACCGGTTTTGCTATCTCGCTGCCGCTTGAACCGCTTGTCACTTAATGTACCGATGACCAGTTCCGCTGTGGTATAGACAATACTGCCTGCCTTAAGATGACCGCCTGTCACATGACCCTGGCAATCAGCCACTGAGATATGCAGGTGCAAACCATCGGGACAACAGGTACCAGAGAGGGTGAGAATTTCCAATGGCCCCTCGACAGGTGTTGCTTCGGGTTGGTCCGCAAACCGAATAGAAGCCTGCCTCAAGCTCCCGACACATGACAGCACAAAAGCCGCCTGCCACTGCTTTGCCCTCCCTTGCAGTGCCTTATACAAATCCTCACCCGGTAACAAGCGAAAAGCATCTATTGTCATCACTACTTGAGTCCTCTTCCGTTTTATACCAAACTTTTTTCTAACAGGCAGTCTCAGGTTCTGTTGAGAAAAGGCCCTGACACGCTGTGCGCCGCGAAAATCCTGAGACGCAAATAATCCGCCACGTAACCGACAAAACCGGCTTTTCAGGGCCGTTGCCTGGGGACATTTCTGTTTTCTCCCGGTCATCCTGGCCACTGGCTACTGGCCCTGTTATGCAGACTATGATAGGGGAAGCCTCGCTATTTATCCTGTTATGTTTCGAGAATACAGATTCGTCATGCCTCTGTTTACTGGTTAACAGGCTCCTGGGTTCTGTTGACATCAGAACCTGAAAGAGCCGTCACATATTTACCCATGACCGCCGATAATGTGTTGGTAAGAACTGTTTATTTTTCCGCTACCAGGCTCAGGTAACCTGTCATGGCCCAGCAACTACAACTCAGCATTGGCGAGAAGGCGCTTCAACGGCTGAACGATGCCCTTGAACACGGCGTATCCCTTGAGCTGCGAGTCATGCTGAACAGCTTGCCTCCGGCTGATACTGCCCACCTGCTTGAATCGTCTCCCCCCAAATTGAGAAGCCTGCTCTGGCGTTTGATTGACCGCGAACTCGAAGGTGATGTCCTTCAGGAGCTAGGTGATGAAGTGCGGCAATTCTTTCTCGACCAGATGAATATAGCGGAGCTCCGTGCCATCACCGAAGGGCTCGATGTTGATGATATTGCTGACCTGCTCCAGCAGTTGCCCGACGCTATTACACGAAAAGTACTGGAGTCCATGAATAGCCAGGATCGCCAACGGGTGGAGGCTGTTCTCTCTTACCCTGAGGACTCGGCGGGCGGTTTGATGAACACGGACACGATTACCATCCGCCCCAGTAATACTGTAGATGTCGTCCTGCGCTATTTACGTCGGCATGAAGCAATTCCTGAGATGACAGACAGTCTGCTGGTGGTGAACCGTCAGGATCGATATATTGGACGTTTGCCACTGACTTTATTGCTGACTACGGAGCCTTCCGCAACGATCAAAGAGGTGATGCTGACAGACCTTGAAGCCATTGAAGCCGATACGCCGACAAGACAGGTCGCCCAGCTGTTCGAGCGTCAGGATCTGGTCTCAGCGCCGGTGGTAGGGCCAGACAGACAGCTTCTTGGCCGTATCACCATTGATGATGTGGTGGATGTTATCCGTGAGGAAGCAGAGCACTCCATGATGAGTATGGCCGGCCTCGATGACGATGAGGATACATTTGCGGCGCCCTTTAAAACGGCAAGACGCCGTGCCGTGTGGTTAGGTATTAATCTGGTAACAGCGTTTATTGCCGCGTCAGTCATTGGCTTGTTTCAACAAACCATTGACAAAGTGGTTGCCCTTGCTGTGTTGATGCCCATTGTGGCAGGGATGGGCGGCAATGCCGGTGGGCAGGCGCTCACTTTGGTCATACGGGGGATGGCGCTGGGTCAGATCAGTACGACCAACCTGAGATGGCTGCTCAGCCGGGAGCTGGCTGCCGGCTTTATGAATGGTATTGTCTGGGCAGCACTGGTATCAGCCATTGCCTGGTTCTGGTTCCATGACCCGGTTATTTCACTGGTGATTGGCTGCGCCATGGTGATTAACCTGACTGTTGCCGTATTAACTGGCGCCGCGCTGCCGGTCTTTTTGAAATCCATTAATATTGACCCGGCACTGGCGGGAACGATTATACTGACGACGATTTCTGATGTGGTGGGATTTTTCTCTTTTCTTGGCCTGGCAACGCTATTTTATGGTTGACACTTCCTTGCCAGTCTCTGAATCAATCAGCAAAGCCAGCAAAGAAAGTGCAATCAAAAGATTAGCTTCCAGCCAGCGCCATCTCTTCAACCAGAATTGATCCCGTCAGTATATTGCCCCTGTGATCAACATCATTGCCCACAGCAACAATATTTCGGTACATATCTTTGAGATTCCCGGCAATTGTGACCTCAGAAACGGGGTGAGTAATAACGCCATTTTCTACCCAGAAACCGCCAGCGCCCCTGGAATAGTCCCCTGTAACAATGTTGACACCCTGCCCCATGAGCTCTGTGACAAACAGTCCTGTCCCCATTTGTTTAAGCAAGGCAGACTGGTCTCCCCCATTATCGCTGACAAACAGATTGTTGACGCCACCAGCATTAGCCGTGCTTTCCATACCCAGCTTTCTGGCGGAGTAAGTGCTGAGAATATAACGTTGCAACACGCCGGCTGAAACAAAGTCTTTAGCCCGTGTCGCCAGGCCATCGTTATCGAAGCTGGCAGAGCCCAGTGCCTGCTTGAGTTGAGGTTGCTCGTGGATCCGCAACCAGTCAGGGAAGATCTGTTGTCCGAGGTGATCAAGCAGGAAGGATGACTGACGATACAAACTGCTCCCGCTGATCGCCCCCAGCAAATGTGAGACCAGCCCAGAGGCCACTTCCGCGGCAAAAAGGACAGGTACCCGGCCCGTTTCTACTTGCTGTCCGCCCAATCGGTTGACTGTGCGTTGGGCAGCCTTTCTGCCGACCTCAACGGCGGGCTCCATATCACTGGCATTTCTGGCAACGGTATACCAGTAATCCCGCTGCATTTCTTCGTGCTGTTGGCCGATCAGGACGACACTTAAGCTATGGCGGGTGGAAACAGAGCTGCCGATAAAGCCATGGCTGTTGCCGTAAACGCGACAGCCCTGGTGGGAAGAAACACTGGCACCGTCAGAGTTAATGATTTTATCACTGGCGTCCCGCCCTGCCCTTTCGCAGTCACTGGCCAGGGCAACGGCATCATTGGGTTCAATTCCCCAGGGATGATAAAGATCAAGCTCTGGTAGCTCGGTAGCCATTTGATCGGCATCTGCCAGGCCAGCGCAGGGATCTTCCGACGCATAACGGGCAATGTTACAGGCAGCTTTTACGGTATCAACAATGGCGCCTTTAGAGCTGTCTGAGGTGCTGGCAGAACCTTTACGTATCCCTTGATAAACGGTAATGCCAAACCCCTGATCCAAATTGAACTCAACGGTTTCCACTTCTCCCATTCGCACACTGGCCGAGAGGCCTTCATCCAGACTGGCACCCACCTCACAGGCATCGGCGCCTTGTTTTTTCGCTTCAGCCAGGATGTCACTGACCAAGGTCTTCAGACGGGTTTCTTCCGCCTGAGGGTTAAACGATGTCTTTGATTTTTCACCCATAAAGCCACCCGTTCCTTATTTGACATATTCTTGGAGCCTGTCGGACTTATGCTTTCGAGCATAAAATTCTGGCCGCGCTTTCTCGCGCTTTCTGGATTTTAGGCCGACATTGTCTTAAGTCCGACAGGCTCCCTGGCTATTGTGCCGACACTGGCAACAGATTGCACCTGACAAAGACATATGAACACTCTGGTAAAGGGATTATAATAGGCAACCTCCTTTGTCCTTTTTTTACCCAATTTACGCAATAGGCGCTGCATGTCATCTGACAAGTTACCTCTGGAACACCCTGAAGACGATGAAATCATCTATGTCAGCAAATCGGAAATCAAACGGGATCTTCATGCCCTGAAAGCCATGGGTGCCCGTCTGATGGAAATGAAGCCTTCTCTGCTGGACAAGCTGCCCCTGCGCGAGCGCCTGCGCGATGCCCTGGACGAAAGCAAACGGATTAAAAGTCACAATGCCCGTAAGCGACACCTGGGTTTTATTGGCAAACTCATGCAGGAGCAGGATATTGAACCCATCGAAAAGCTGTTTGCCATACTCGACAGCACCAGTGAAGACTACAACCGACACTTTCATCAACTGGAGCGTTGGCGCGACCGCCTGATCGAAGAGGGGCAAACTGCCCTGACGGATTATCTGACCAAACACCCCAACGCAGATCACCAGCATATTCGCCAATTAGTCAGAAATGCCAAAAAAGACGCGGAACAGAATAAGCCACCAGCCACTTCCCGAAAGCTCTTCAGGTATTTGCGGGAAGTAGACGAAGCATCAATAAATGGTACCTGACAGCCTATCTGACTTAATTTACCTTTATCGCGATAGTTCAGTGTCGCAAGACCTGATAGATCTTTGCGCTAATTATTGTCACTACAACCACAAAAACGCCTTTCTTTAATGATGAATATTGCCGTATGAAAACACTTTGCTCACGTTACTCTCAGGCACACCGCGAAGCGCGCTGGGCAATTGGACTAACCCTGTTTTACTTCCTCTGGTGGTATCTGTCAGCCTATGGGCTGGCATCAGGCCAGGAGCGCTTTGAGTCGCTATCTCTGGTGCTGGGTCTGCCCCTTTGGTTTTTCCTGTCCTGCATTGTGGGGCCTTGTTTGTTTATTGCGCTCTGTGCCGTGATGGTTCGCTGTGTGTTCAAAGATATGCCCCTCGACGCGGATGTCGCTTATCAGGGGGATACTGATGAACATTGAGTTATTGATTCCCCTTGTGTTGTATTTAGCGGGGGTTTTTGCCCTGGCATTTGTTGCTCGGAAACGAAGCGCCAGCCAAAACGGTGGGTTAAGCGAATATTTAATCGGCGGACGTAGTATCGGTGGTTTTGTCCTGGCCATGACGCTCGCGGCCACATACGCCAGCGCCAGCTCCTTTATTGGTGGTCCGGGAGCCGCCTATAAAATGGGACTCGGCTGGGTACTGCTGGCCATGATCCAGTTGCCGGTTGCCTGGCTGACGCTTGGGGTATTGGGCAAAAAATTTGCCATCGAGGCCAGACGCAATAACGCATTAACGCTTAACGATATGTTGTATGCACGTTATAAAAACCGGCCAGTGGTGATTCTGGCATCCATTTCACTACTGCTGGCTTTTTTTGGAACAATGGTTGTTCAATTTGTCGGTGGAGCTCGCTTATTAGAAGCTGTGACGGGTCTGAGTTACACGCAAAGCCTGGCATTTTTTGCTGTTACCGTGGGTGTCTACACGACAATCGGAGGCTTCAGGGCCGTGGTTATGACTGATGCCCTTCAGGGTATTATGATGATTCTGGGAACCATAGCGCTCCTGGCCGGTGTGATATACGCAGGCGGCGGCCTTGGCGCAATGATAAAAGACCTGTACGAGATAGACCCCGCACTGGTTAGCCCTTACGGCCCGGAAAATTTTTTATCACAACCTGTTATGCTCAGCTTCTGGGTATTGGTTTGTTTTGGCGTAGTAGGTCTTCCCCATGTTGCCGTTCGTTGCATGTCCTACAAATCCACAAAATCGCTACACCGTGGAATAATCATTAGTACTGTGGTGATCGCCTTCCTGACACTGGGCATGCATCTCGCTGGTACCCTCGGGCGGGTGCTGATCCCTGAGCTTGATAGCCCTGACCATGTGATTCCAGCGTTGATGACAACAGTACTGCCTCCTGCTGTCGCCGGTTTGTTTTTAGCAGGCCCAATGGCGGCGATTATGTCGACGATTGACTCTCAGCTGATTCAGGCATCGGCAACCTTACTGAAAGATTTGTATTTCAACTTCCTGGTGTCACCAGAAACCCGTGGTAAAAAGGTGGAAAGTCGCTTGCCCGGATTATCCCTCTGGGTGACAGGTATTCTGGTATGTCTACTCTTTATTGCCGCGGTTAATCCGCCTGAAATGCTGATTTGGCTGCATCTGATGGCCTTTGGTGGAATGCAGGCTATTTTTCTCTGGCCGCTGGTGCTGGGGTTATATTGGAAAAAAGCAACGGCAGGAGGCGCGTTTGCCTCTATGCTCACCGGTGGCGGCAGCTATATAACACTGACCGTTATCAAGCCTGATATGGCCGGTGTGAATGCCATTGTGCCAACGTTATTATTGAGCTTGTTAGCTTTTGTTCTGGTCAGTGCGTACCGCCGCCCTGTGGAATCGCCGGTGGTGGCGAATAACACATTTTGACTCCCCCGTAACAGTGACATCAAAAAGCGATAACCACTGCCTCATAAACTTCCGATGAAACACTCAATGTTTATGGGGCATTGTTTTTGCTTTTGCGCTTTACAGGGCGTCTGACGCTTCATAACAATGCCTGGGGTACGTCAGAAAAACAGCCGTCGACACCCCACTGTCTGAGTATCAAAGCCTGGCCATGGTCATTAACAGTGTAACAGTAGAGTTCATAGCCCTCAGCTTTTATCAGCCGGGCTTGTTGTTCCCTCAGAGTCTTGGCATTCACATGAATACTGATCGCCTTCAGAGCTTCTGCCTGACGTTGCCAGTTTCCAGGCAAGCTCTTAAAGAGGCAGCCCAGTAAATGGTCACACCTGTGCCGGTAATACGTCAGAGATTTGTTACAAAAACTTGAAATTAATAGCTGATCCGTTGGAAATTGCGTATCTTTGATGGTTTGCAGTGTCTGGCTTGCCAGCTCTACCGGGTTGCAACGGTTGGGTTTGAGTTCAAGATTCAGGCTCATTCCTGTTTGTTTAATCAACGCCAGGGCATCTTTCAGCAAGGGAATCTTTTCCCCGGCGAATTCAGAGGAAAACCAACTACCAGCGTCTAACGCTCGCGCCTGATCAGTGTTGATTTTATCAATGTAACCCTTGCTGCCGGTAGTTCGCTCAAGTCGGGCATCATGAAACATAACGGGGGTACTGTCTGCCAGCAAGGTGACGTCCATTTCTATCCAGCGCAGTCCTGTATCAGCGGCTTTTTGTATACCAGCGAGGGTATTTTCAGGTGTAAGACTGGCTATACCGCGATGACCAATCACAGGACTCATGGTTGGATCCATTCTTGATTTCCCTGATAAAGTTAATATACTGAAAGTTCTACCATGCTCACAACAAAGCGGATTCTCAAGAACTCTCTTGCGGAATAAAGCAGAATTAGATTGTGCCTTACCGATGTGCTTTATTAAAGTAAAAAAATGTCCAGAAATAGAATGACCATGATCAATGAGCAGTTTTTTATTAGAGGGCTGTCCGTTGTCAGTGTACTTATGGCAATCATTTTATCGGGATGCTTTTCGGTTCCTGACTCAGGTTCAAAATTTGGTCTGAAATTGGTTCCGAAATTGGGTCCGAAAGCAGTGCCTGCGCAAACGGACAAGACTGGGAATCACCGCTCTCCTTTCATCGTGGTCAATATTTCAAAACAAAAACTTTTTTTAATGAACAAAGGCAAGATTATCCGGTCCTTCGACGTTTCGACAGCTTACCATGGTATTGGCAATAAAAGCGGAAGCCATAAAACGCCGCTCGGTAAACACAGGATCAAATATAAAATTGGAGACGGTGTTCCTATAGGCGGTATTTTTAAAGGAAGAAAATATATTCACCAAATTGCCACTATCCATAAAGATAAAACAGATATACCTGAAGATTTGATTACCACGCGCATCCTATCCCTTGAAGGTTTGGAGCCAGGGCTGAATAAAGGTAAAGGTATTGATTCTTTTGAGCGACACATTTATATCCATGGAACCAGTGAAGAAGGATTGATTGGCCACCCGGCCTCAGAAGGCTGTGTACGTATGAGAAATGCTGATGTGCTGGCGCTTTATAATCTGGTTCATGAAGGGACGCTGGTTTATATTCAGAAGTAATAATAAAAACATGTGATATTGAATTCATTCTTTGGCGTTTTAACGACAAGCGTTTACACAATTTTAATTACAGTCTCTGAATTACAGCCTCAAAAAAAGCTTTAATAATAAAAACCGCTTCGATATGAAGTCAAGATGGCTGTTTTTAATTGCTTTTCCATAGGCGGTAATGACCTGCGGCGCTCTTCTGTCTTCGTTGACGATTTGCTTCAGCGCTTCATTATTTTTCAGCCTGTCACTGTACAACACCTCTCTCTTATTACGCTTGCTCAGCTTGCTGCCAGCCACTAATTGAACATAATTTTCAACGAATTTCGGATTAGCTTCTGATAACCCCGCCTCCAAAATAGACCTCTGTTTTTCTGGTTTTAACAAGCGAATTTTGACATCTTCATCAAGGTTAGAATTCAGGATCGCTTTTACTACAGCGCCTGTTAATTTGAGACGTTCATCAATTGAAATATTACCCAAACCATAGTCGATAGCTTGACTTGCTTGCAACAATTTTATCTTACTTCTGTCGCTTATCTTGCTACCAGCCACTAATTGAATATAATTTTCAACGAATTTCGGATTAGCTTTTGATAACCCTGCCTCCAAAATAGACCTGTGTTTTTCTGGTTTTAACAAGCGAATTTTGACATCTTCATCAAGGTTAGAATCCAGGATCGCTTTGACTACAACGCCTGTTATTTTCAGACCCTCATCAGTTGAAATATTATCCAAACCATACTCGATAGTTTGACTTACTTGTAACAGATTTATCTTACTTATGTCGCTTATCTTGCTGCCAGCCACTAATTGAACATAATTTTCAACGAATTTCGGATTAGCTTCTGATAACCCCGCCTCCAAAATAGACCTGTGTTTTTCTGGTTTTAACAAGCGAATTTTGAAACCTTCATCAAGGTTAGAATCCAGAATCGCTTTGACTACAACACCTGCTATTTTCAGACCCTCATCTGAAAATTTATCCAAATCATAATTGATAACTCGACTTACTCCCAACAATTTTTTCTTGCTACTGTCACTCAATTTACTATTAGCCACCAATTGAATATAGTAGGTAATGAATTGGTAATCCGCTCGTGATATAGCCAATTCAATAGAAGAGATGTAGTGTTTTCTTTCTAACAAACGAACTTTGACGTCTTCATCAAGGCTGGATTCCAAAATTGCTTCAAGTAAAACAGTTGCTGATTCAGATTGCTTATAATGGATAGCACAATAAATAGCCTTGATTATTGCCTCTTCATCAGCCAGGTTCTTGACATTGAGCATCTGCTTCAGTTTTTTTCTGGCAGTTGGATGGGGTAAATGCCCACTCTCAGTTAAATGGTATATCATCCTGGCATTCACAGGATCTATGATTTCAACACTAGCCTCCTTTCCTTCTGGTTTGGCTTCTATACTAAAAATAACAGTGGAAAACTCGCTCTCGGGAGAGTAATACTGATTAAAGCGCCCATCATCAGCTACCAACTCCCTAAGAGACAAACTATCTAAAGCATCTATTGATGAAGCGATTGTCCGGTTAACTCTGAGCGTGTCATTAGGATCGTAAAAAGCCAACCTGATTTCATCCCCCTGAGTCAACTCTATTTTTAATGCCAATGCGTGAGTAGTTGTATGTATAATATAACCTTTTGTACTGCAATCGTCTTTTATCTGCTTCCTGACCATAGCTTGAATAGCTTTGCCCAAATTTTTTTCAGCAAAATAGCATCCTTCACTGTGGACTCGTTCAAACTGCACTTCTCGCAACTGGCGATCATTCAAAATCCGGGGATTATAAATGATCCTGGCAACGGTACTCACGGTTGAAAATTTGCCTGCTTCTTTTTCTCCAATTTGCCCCGTTGCAAATGCATAGGCCAAGTGCCTGCATACCACATTTCCATCACCTTCAGGGTTGATCGCTTTTCCATTGAGGTTCTCCACTTTCCCTTTGGACATATAGTTGAGAATAACGGGATCATTGCTATCGAGCGTTTCATTAAACCCACGTATGTCTTTTCCGGCTACTTTTAACGTATACGGTCGGTTCATATGCGTCAGTTTCTTCACTTTTCTTTGCAGTAAAGATTTTGGCGATTTTCGTTGCTTTGTTATTCTCCCGTTTCGAACGCGGTGCAAACTACCCTTTCCTTCAGAAGCAGTAACCGTTCTTTGATCGAGCGACTTAAACCCTGCCGGGCGCGTTGGCAAGAGAGGTTTAGCACTGCGCGTTACTTTGTTGAATAACCGCTCCTCAGTTTTCGTAACGGGTAGCGCCGGATTGGGTTCAACAACAGGCTGGGGTGTTTTATGCGTTGAAGCTTTTCGACTGCCTATTGATCTTGCCGGTTTAGAACCGCTCTGCTGTTGACAGGGGCCGCGAGGAATGTAGGTTATGTTTGGCGCTTCACGCAAGCTATGCTCTGCTTTAAACGCAGAAACCGTTCTCTGATTCAGCGGTTTAACCCCTGATGGGCACACTGGCTTGAGCACTTTAGTACCCTGGTTTGCATCATGCTTAGACGCGTCTCGAGCGCTTATTCGTTTCTCCGGTTGAGAGCCAGTCTCCCTTTGAGAGCGGACACGGGGCATATAGGTTTTCTCAAGGGGGTCTGATAGCCCGGTCACATGTAAACCACGAAATAAACCGGCAGGCTTGCTTGTTTTTTCCTGAGCTTTTGAGGAACCGGTCGATGGGGGAGGAATTATTTTCTTATTGATTTCAGGCATTTTTTAAAGCCGTTTTCTTGGAGCCTGTCGGACTTATGCTTTCGAGCATAAAATTCTGGCCGCACTTTCTGGATTTTAGGCCGAAATTGTCTTAAGTCCGACAGGCTTCTTGTATAAGCTATGAGAAACAATGATATTTTCGCCTTTTGCAGCAATATCTTTAGGGGAAAGAGTTCGAGAATCGAAAGATCCTGCAAAATGATGGCGGCTGTCTGTCTTTTGCTAGGAGCCTGTCGGACTTATGCTTTCGAGCATAAAATTCAGTAGGGCGAGTCAGATTTTTCGATGGATTTGTGTGAAGAGTTGACCTATTTAAGCAAATTCATCGGAAATTCTGGCCGCACTTTCTCGCACTTTCTCGCACTTTCTCACACTTTCTCACACTTTCTCACACTTTCTCACACTTTCTGAATTTCAGGCCGAAATTGTCTTAAGTCCGACAGGCTCCTAGCCCGAATATTTCATAAACTCCCTGAGAGCCGCAAGGAGCAAGCAAGGCCAGGAGCATGTTTATCCTAAATTCCGCAGTTGAATTTTGTAAATTCCTTCTATTCCTTGTGACAGTTAGGCTTGAGCATTTTTATAACACCCCTTTTGGGTGAGCGTACAAAATGGTTATAAACCTACGCTCGTATGGACTTTAACAAAGGTGCTGATTTCAACTGATTAATTTAGGTTTATGAAATATCCGGGCTAGCTATTTCTCAACGTATCAACAACCATCGCTCTCTTTTGAAAAGCGCCTGAAACTTGTCGCTCAGAATAGAAACCAAGTTCTCAGCAACAGGGATAGCCCACTGCGCCAGGATAGTTGTTCCGCTGCATTAATCAGTAAGGCACAAAAACACCATTAGACACAACAACCATTGTGCTCTCACCTGTTAACAGTACTGATCTAACCAGGCCTGCTGCTGCTTTGCACAGCGCAAAAAACATTTGCCAGAATACATTTCATAATGGGCGGCACCTGTCTCAGTATGGAGCTTCTTCGGCTCTTGTGCTAGATCATACAATCGCTTTATTGCCCCTGCCGGGTTGACAGCGTCGTGTTCTGCTCCCACCAGCAAGATGGGCGCAGTGATATCTTTTATGTACTGCTCAGGTTTTAACGACAGAATCTCAGCAGTAGAGAGGTAGGGAATTTTAATGCCCAAGGACGGAAACTGCTCCCGGTGCTCCTTGTAAAAATCAGCAGAAGCTGAATCCGTCAGTACCTTTGAAATAGGCACTACCATTTCACGCCCGGTAGTCACTTTTTTGTTCTGCATTCTGGCCAGTGTTTGATAAAAACGACGCTCATCAGCTTCAGTGAGAGTATGAGTCAGTAGCTGTGAGCCATCAGCAAAAGGCAGTTGTGCAATAAGGCACTTTACTCGTTTATCACAGGCAGCGGCGACAATCGCATTTGCACCACCAAAAAAAGACCCCCACAAAGCAATACGATCAGCATCAATAAAGTCGAGGCATTTTATATAATCTATAGCCGCCAGTATATCCTCAACCTGTCGTTCGGTATTAAATCTGCCAGATTCACCCTGACTTTGGCCAAAGCCTCGATAGTCGAAAGTAAGCGCAGCATAACCGTTCTGTGCGAAGAATATTGCATACGAGGGGAGTAGCCAGTCTTTGACGCCACAAAAGGTATGACAAAGAATAACAACAGGCAGGGGAGCTTTGAATTTTTCAGGACAATAAAGGTGACCGCTGATGTTCTGGTCGTGTGATAAAAATGCGATGTTCTGACGCATGATAACCCCGTTATGCCAGCTCAAAAAGAGCAGAAAAAGTAGGAAGGGAAGAAGCCCATAGTCTCTGGTATTCGTGATTTTTTTGCTGGGATGGAAAACAGAAGTCAGTAAAACTCGAAATAACACGTCTGTTCACTCAATATAATGCAATGGCGTACGATTGTTAAGGTGTTGCTAAAGTTGAGCATCCGAAATGGTGCCGACTGCAGAGAATTTATGTTTCATATTAAAGAGACTGTCAACCTGAGTTCAGCAGTTCAATAGCGTTTTTCCCATGGGGAACAAGGCTCCCAGCAAGTTATACCCGTCGTCTTTTCTAACCCGGATATTTCATAAACTGCCCTGAGAATTGCGCGGAACCTTGCGGCTCTAAGGGATTTTGCGAAGGAGCGCCGTACCGGGGAGCACGGTCGACTGAGCAAAACTCCCTTAGAGCCGCAAGGAGCAAGCAAGGCCAGGAGCATGTTTATGAAATATCCGGGCTAACTAGCGTAAAGCACAGTTAAAGAATTTGATTACTGTTAAAAGCGGTCAGTTGCCGAATTCAGAATCGATACTTTTGAAACTTTCAGGCTTCCTTTACAGCGTTAATACCCTTATCCTTTGCCAGCCAGTTCAAATATAAACAACCCGGGCACTAGCAATAATCATGTTTTCACAGCACATAAAAACTGGATGGCAGGCATTAGAAGTTTATCGCCATCCAAAAGCCATTGTTCTTCTTTTTCTTGGTTTTTCTGCCGGCCTGCCATTGATGTTGTTATTTTCCAGCCTTTCTTTCTGGCTGCGAGAGGCGGATGTTAGCCGAGCCACTATTGGTTTTTTCAGCTGGATTGGCCTTGCCTACAGTATCAAATGGATTTGGTCACCACTGGTGGATAAATTACCCCTGCCTATTTTACGCCCACTGCTTGGACGTCGTCGTTCGTGGCTACTTTTAAGCCAGGCCGGTATTGTTACCGGGCTTGTCGGCATGGCATTTACTGACCCCGCGCAAAACCTGGAACGTATGGCGCTACTGGCAGTATTGGTAGCCTTCTGCTCAGCCACTCAGGATATTGTCATTGACGCCTACCGTATCGACACCGCTGAGCAGAAGTTACAGGCCGCATTAGCCGCAACCTATATGACAGGCTATCGTATTGCCATGATTGTTGCCGGTGCCGGTGCTTTGGTTGTTGCGGGCTTCGCTGCTGGCGACCAGACAGGCTATGTGCCACAGGCATGGATGGTCGCCTATCTCACCATGGCGGCATTAATGGGCATCGGTATTGTCACCACCTTGATCATCTCCGAACCGGCAAAACCCACAGCTCCTCCGGTGCTTGAACAGCGCGCCATTAACTGGATGGCCAACAATGCGCACTTACCCACGCCCGTGGTGAAATTAGCCGGTTGGATTTATGGTTCGCTGATTTGTCCTTTTGCCGATTTTATTCTGCGTTATCGGTGGCAGGCGCTGCTATTACTCGTCTTGATTGGCACCTACCGAATATCCGATATTGTCCTGGGTATCATGGCCAACCCTTTTTACGTAGACCTTGGTTTTACTAAACAGGAAGTCGCGGCTGTCTCCAAGGTTTACGGTGTCATTATGACACTGGCCGGCGCAGGTCTTGGTGGTGTGTTGGCGACACGCTTTGGTATTATGCGGATGCTGTTTGCGGGGGCGCTACTTTCAGCATTGACTAACCTGCTGTTTGCTGCAATGACCTATGCGGGCCATGATATTCTCTGGCTAACCGCTGTCATTTCCCTTGATAACCTGTCAGGGGGAATTGCAACCTCTGCCTTTATTGCCTGGCTGTCGAGTCTGACAAATGTTAACTATTCAGCCACCCAGTACGCGCTGTTCAGCTCCATGATGCTGCTCTTTCCCAAGTTCCTGGCCGGATTCTCGGGCGTGGCCGTGGACAGTATTGGCTACCCTCAGTTTTTTATTATGACGGCTTTACTGGGTGTTCCTGTGTTAGTGCTTGTCTGGCTGGCATCGAAGTATATGAACAGCAAAACAGACTAGGAGCCTGTCGAACTTAAGACAATTTCGGCCTAAAATCCAGAAAGTGGGAGAAAGTGCGAGAAAGTGCGAGAAAGTGCGAGAAAGTGCGGCCAGAATTTTATGCTCGAAAGCATAAGTCCGACAGACTTCTAGCACCATCGTCGTATTTTGCGCGAAAGCTGAAACCCGCTGTCGTGGTGGGTTTCTGCTTTGCAGGAGTGACAAACTGTTGGTATAGCAGGCCGATGTATTACCGAGGCTATCACACCCCTTCAACCAAATACTGACCGTGGCGTGCAACCCCAGGGTAACTTTCCTCAGGCAAGTATTGGGCTATGGCTATCAGCTTTTCACCCAGGGCCTTTTCGTTTTCAGCCACAATGTTAATGTGTCCCATTTTTCGCCCAGGGCGACAGGCTTTACCATACCAGTGACTGGTAACGCCAGGCGTCATCAGCACACCAGTCGGTATGAAAGTCTCACCAAGTACATTCACCATGGCACTGGGTCCGAGCATCCTGGTAGTCCCTAAAGGGAGTCCTGCGACAGCGCGTAAATGATTTTCAAACTGACTGCACAAGGTGCCTTGTTGTGTCCAGTGACCTGAATTGTGAACACGCGGAGCAATTTCATTCACCATCAATTTGCCCTGCACGTCAAAAAACTCAATGGCCAACACGCCCACATAATCCATAGCGCTGGTCAGTTTGAAAAACGCGGCTTCCGCCTGCGCCTGAATGTCAACAGCCTCTTTTTTGGCCTCTTTTTTGGCAATGGATAGTGTGAGCACACCGTTGGTATGATGATTTTCCGTCACCGGATAAATAGCCACTTTCCCCGAACGGTCACGGGCGCCAATAACAGACACTTCCCGCTGAAAAGGTATCATCTTCTCGGCAATAATTGTGCGGGGTGTATCCACAGAGCCTGAAGCAAGGAATGCCTGCATCTGCGACCAGAGCTGATCACGATCACTATCAGCGGTGAGTCGCCACTGGCCTTTGCCATCATAACCTGCCTGACAGGTTTTAATCACCAGGGGCAGCCCTAGCTGGTTAATCCCTTGATTCAAATGCTCCTGGGCGGTGATCAACTGATAAGGCGCACAGGGAATGGCCAGTTTATCGAGGAGCGTTTTTTCCAAACGGCGATCACCGCCGGTCTTGATGGCTGTTGTTCCCGGACAGAATTTACCCGAAGGTGAACATGCCTCAAGAACCGGGTCAGGAATATGCTCAAACTCCGCGGTAATCACATCAGCTTTTTCTATCGCCTGCGCCAGATCCCAGGGGAAAACCTCTTGGGTTAATGGATGAACCATTCGCGCTGAGCGAACATCGTAGGCCACCACATTTAAATCTAACGGTGCCCCGGCCAGGCTCATCATCCGGGCAAGCTGACCCGCGCCTAACACTACTATCTTCATGGTATTGTTTATTCTGCCGGGTTAGGGTTTACCAGCACGCTTTCTGTTTGTGCCTGGCGAAATGCATCAATTCTGCTTTGTAGCTCAGGCTGCTGACACCCCAGAATTTGTGCCGCCAGCAACCCGGCATTGGCCGCGCCGGCTTCGCCAATGGCGAGGGTGCCCACGGCAACGCCTTTTGGCATCTGACAAATAGAAAGCAGGGAGTCCAGACCGTTTAATGCCCTGGATTTCACTGGCACACCCAGAACCGGCAAGCTGGTATAAGCAGCAACCATGCCTGGCAGATGAGCGGCTCCACCGGCACCGGCAATAATCACTTTTATTCCACGAGCCGCTGCTCCGCAAGCGTATTGGGCCAGTAATTGTGGTGTACGATGTGCTGAGACGACTTTTGTTTCATAATCGACCCCAAGGTCATCAAGCATGTCAGCAGCATGCGCCATGGTGGGCCAGTCAGATCTGGAGCCCATAATAATGCCAACCGTCATATCTTCTCCCTATTTCACAGGCAACGCCAGGAGCCTGACCGAGAATAGCGCCCGTAGCGAGGATTACGAGAAATTGAGGATAAAAATTTCTGCTTCTGAGGATAATAGTGGGGCTATTTGACGA
>NZ_JAVLSP010000040.1:0-31513 GCF_031528575.1 Candidatus Sororendozoicomonas aggregata | reverse complement strand
AAACGACATATCGCCGATGGTAGTGTGGGGTTTCCCCATGTGAGAGTAGGTCATCGCCAGGCACTAATTTAAAACACAGCTGATCCCATCCGCGCTTTATCGCCGCGGGCGCTCAGCAGTGAGACGACCTATCGCCGATGGTAGGCAGAAAATTGCTCCTGCATTTTCTGCACTTCCACCCTCCCTTATTAAAACCCCCTGATAGCATAGGCTACCAGGGGGTTTCTATGTCCTGAGTTCGGGATAATAGCTGTTGACAGAAGTGAAGCACTTTTACGGGAGTAGTACTCTTTAGTGTGGAGAAGATATAAAGGTGCAAACTGTTATGGGAGGCGGGTTGAGGAGTTAATTCTAGGATACTGTCGGACTTAAGGCAATTTCGGCCTGAAATCCAGAGAGAGCGGCCATATTTTCCGATGAATTTGCTTAAATAGGTCAACTATTCGCACAAATCCATCGAAAAACCTGACTCGCTCTACTGAATTTCATGCTCGAAAGTTTAAGCCCGACAGGCTCCTAGCAGAGCATAAGTTTGTCTCTTGTATTTTCTAAAGGCTGTATAATGAAGGCATTTTATAATGCACCAGGAGGTATGCTTATGAACCAGGACTCACTGAAGAAAGCGACAGCAGACGCTGCAATGGAGTATATACTGCCCTCGTTGGAAAAAAATACGGTGATCGGGGTTGGTACTGGCTCGACGGCTAATTATTTTATAGATGCATTGGCTCAGTATAGGAATGATTTTGATGGTTGTGTCGCTAGCTCAGAAGCTTCAACGCAAAGGCTAAAGGCACACAATATTCCTGTCTATGACTTAAACTCTGTGGATAATATCCCGTTTTATATTGATGGTGCTGATGAAGTAAATAGCTCCCTACAGCTTACAAAGGGAGGTGGCGGGGCTCTCACGCGTGAAAAAATTGTTGCTGTGGTGGCTAAGGAGTTTGTTTGTATTGCTGATGAAAGCAAAAAAGTAGCAACTTTAGGAAGCTTTCCACTCCCTGTTGAAGTTATACCTATGGCTAGAAGTCACGTCGGCAGAGAGCTGGTAAATTTGGGGGGAGATCCATCTTATCGTGAGGGAGTAATTACAGATAATGGTAATGTTATTTTGGATGTCTGGAATTTAACAATTACTGACCCAGTGTCTCTTGAACAGGCTATTAATAATATTACCGGTGTTGTAAGTAATGGCCTTTTTGCTCTAAAGCCCGCAGATATATTGTTTTTGGGTGAAAAAACAGGCGTTAGGAAGGTAGTGTCAGAATAGTAATATTTTTGTATCTCTGGGGAAGTGTGTTATCTCAGAGATGCTATTTCAGATTAAAATTTATGTTGCTTTTATTGGAGGACAGCTATAGTTAATGTATTGTTTTTGATGTACAGGAGTTAGGGGTATGAATTCACAAGAAGAAAGGCTGAACGCCAAGGAAGTATTTCTTGTTTATTTGTCAATGACTGGGTTATCCGCCACTTTTCTGGCACTTTTTATTTTTTTGATATAATAATAGTTTTGTCTATTTCAACTGCAATTGTTCTATTACGCTGACAATCCAAATGCCAGTTGTGTGCGGAAACTCTGCTGATTTGACAGCTTTTTCCACAGGTATTGCCGGTTTGTGAGCTGTAAAACCCATCAAACTTTCTAACCCCGTTATGAGCACGGCTACCTAGGAGGCTGACCGAGAATAGCGCCCGTAGCGAGGATGGCAGAAAATTGAGGATAAAAAGTCGGAAATTTTTAGTGAATAGTGGTTCTATTTGCTAAAAATTTCCGACTTTTTAGACCAATTTGCTGCCACCGCAGTAGGGTAGTCTATTCTCGGACAGGCTCCTAGACGGAAGGACAAGGCGAGGAGCTTCAACGCAGGATTTCCGTTCAGGTAGCCAGCGCAATAGGGGATTTAGAAAGTGCGATTGGCATAGCCCATGCCGATTTTTTTAGAGTGACTATACTGCTCGTTGGATTACGGTCAAGTGGTATAGCCATAATGAGCCTTCTCCAGACGAGAGTCTGGTTTAATATAGTTCACCACCATGTTCTGTAAAGTGCAGAAGCTTTAGCCTGAAAGATGTTTGGATAACAATAATCAGAGAAAAAAGCAGTAGGGTGTGGCATTGATAAAGTTTTTTACTCAGTTATTTGTTGCAGTTATTCTTATCCCTTTGCTCATACTGTTGTTGCGAAACCCTTAAAAGAAAATACGGCTCAATTAATTAACTTACCCATTGACTTAAGGCTGGAAATCTTCAAACACCTTTATTCTGGGCTAAAAGTCATTGTGAAGCGGCCTATCTAGTCATTTTTCCTTATTATGTGTGACGTCCAGCCCGCTATGTTCATTAGGGTAGTCAGAAGCGCTACAGGTATTATTTGTTCTAAATAAAATGAAAGTTGAAACGACTTACTAATGAATAGCCCTGTTTTTTCTAATCAGGCTGAGGGTATATCATGGAAGATAAAGCAGAACAAAGTCACCATAGTTGGAGGCATCATTTAGCAACCATACTTTTTTTATGGTTTATGGTTTTGTCACTAGGGCCATTAATGGTGATTGGCCTTGTTGAGTATGAATATGCAAGAAAAAGAATTTTAAATGATCGTTTTGAGCAGTTATCAACAATTAATGTGCTCCTCAGTGAGCAGTTGAATGATTTTTTTGATGAGATTGTGACGAATCTATTTGTCAGGTCTTGGGGGGGGCAGGAATTTATTAATCGACTGGTTGAGAGCCATGAGTTGTCAAACTTGTCAGTGAATGACTATATAAAAAGTCAAGATTATAATCAGTTAACAGGAGAATATGCTGATGAGTTTACAGATTTTGTTGAGCATTATGGTTATTCAGATGTCATTATAGGCGATGCAAAAGGGACTATTTTTTATACTGTTAATGAAAGAAGTGATCTTGGTGAAAATATTTTCACAGGCCCGTTAGCAAGCACCGCTTTTTCCAAGTCGGTAAAAGAAAGCATAACGAGTTATAAACCAAGGTTTACACCCGTTGAAGATTACCTTCAATCTGTCGGTGAACTGGTTAGCTTTTTTATTATGCCCTTAGTTGATGATAGTGAGGAAGTTAGTGGATTTATAGCTGTTCAGGTTTATGCCAGTAATATTCAGGAAATATTTAAACGTCAGGGGGATATCCTTGGGAAAAGCGTGAACTCCTATTTAGTAGGTTCTGATGGGGTTATTGTTTTTGGTACAAGCTATTCACCTGAACTGAAGTTGGCCCTGAGTCCATCAAATCCGTTAATGGCATTATGGTTATCTCATGTTGATCCATCGACAGGTAATTATGTTGAGGATGATGAGCACCTTATGGAATCGAGTGGGCATGACCATGATGAGAACCATCAGGCTAAGTCTCAAAAGAAAATATCACCCTCTAAAAGTTATTCCCATATTAAAAGCTACAAAAATATTGATAGAAAAGATGTCCTGGGTATCTATTACCCGGTAAATGTGGGTGGAACACCCATGGCTATGGTTTCCGAAGTATCTCATAAAGATTCATTTTCACCGGTTTATCAGTTTAGAAACAGAATTTTATTAGTTTCAGGGATTATTTTCATTGCTGTTATCATCTTGGCTATATTTATCACGCGTAAACTGGTGAAACCCATAAAGACGATTACACACTGGGTAAAAAGGGTATCGTCAGGTGATTATGTGCAAGGTACTGTGCTTAGCGGTAATACTGAAATCAGTGAGTTAAGTAAAAACTTTAAGCATATGACCGAGAAGTTGCGCAGTATCAGTAATGAAAATGAACAGCGAAGCTGGATGCAGGAGGGATTGGCAGGGTTAAATGACAGCCTGCGTGGTGATTTGGGTATGTCTGATTTATGTAAAAATATAGTGACTTATCTTTGCCAGTATTTAGAGTTTCAGACAGGGGCCATGTATGTGCTTGGTGAAGATAAAATACTGCATTTAATGGGGTCTTATGCCTGGTCTACCAGAAAGCAGCATGCGAATCAGTTTGCCATTGGGGAGGGTTTGGTAGGACAGGCGGCATTAGAGAAGGCAACGATTGAAATAGTGGATGTTCCACCAGATTATCTGGTGATAGAGTCAGGTCTTGGTAGCTCTACTCCCCATAGTCTTTTAATTATTCCCCTGGTTTATGAAAATGAGCTGAAGGGCGTTTTTGAGTTTGCATTGCTGCATTCAGTAACGGATAAACAATCTGAATTTATGACGCAGTCCATAGAAAGTGTAGCGATATCGATAAACTCCGCTCAATACAGGGCTCGTGTTAATCAGCTACTTGATAAAACAACAAAGCAGTCAGATGTGCTAAAAGAGCAACAAGAAGAGTTAAAGACAATTAATGAAGAGTTGGAAAAGCGGGCAGCAATACTCGAAGAGTCAGAAGAAGAGCTGAAGGTACAAAGTGAGGAGTTACAACGGTCTAATTCAGAGCTTGAAGAAAAAAGCGAACAATTATTGCAGCAAAAAGAACAGATCGAGCAGAAAAATCATGATATAGAAATATCGAAAAAAGCGATTGAAGATAAAGCCAAAGAACTGGAGCAAAGCAGTAAATACAAATCAGAATTTTTGGCAAACATGTCGCATGAGTTAAGGACGCCTTTGAATTCTTTACTTTTACTGTCACAAATGCTGGCAGATAATGACGAAGGAAATTTAAATGATGATCAAATAGAATCAGCAAAGGTTATTTATAATGGTGGCAAGGAATTATTGGATCTTATTAATGATATTTTAGATCTTTCCAAGATTGAGGCTGGCAAAATGAGTGTCAATCTGGAGTATGTGGATATACAAGACTTATGTAGTGGTATTAAAAAGTTGTTCAAGCCATTAGCAGATAATAAAAGCCTTGAATTTACCGTATCAATACTGAAAGGAACGTCAAGTTCTATTCTTTCTGATAGTCAGAGATTGTTGCAAATTATCAAAAACTTTTTATCCAATGCCTTCAAGTTTACCGAGGAAGGGGGCGTTCATATCACCGTTTTTTCAACATCTCGTGAAGGAAAGTACGGGAAGTTACACTATGTTTCTTTTTCCATAAGAGATACAGGAATCGGTATTCCTCAAGACAAGCAGGCGGCAATATTTGAAGCATTTCAGCAGGCGGATGGCTCAACGAGCCGAAAATACGGCGGTACTGGCTTAGGGCTTGCTATTTCAAAAGAGTTTGCCGAGTTACTGGGCGGGTTTATTGAACTTGAGAGCGTTGAAAATGAAGGGACAACGTTCTCTGTATTAGTACCGGAAAATCCAGTACTACCCATAGGGAATGAAGAGGCATTTGCCAGTAGTCATGAACCGGGGGTAGTGGAGAAAACAATAGATAATACGATCGATATTTCTTCAGAGGTGATGCCAAAATCTGTAACAACACCAGAAAAACCTGTGGTTGAGAATAAAACAGGTCAGGTGCCGGGTATTGAGCCTGATAAGCCTTGCTTGTTGCTGATTGAAGACGACCCCAGTTTTATGGATATCCTTAGTAAAATTTCAGAAAAAAACAACTTTCAGTACTTGAATGCGGATACAGGTGAGAAGGGGTTAAGGCTGGCATCTTCCATAAAGCCTGATGCTATCATCCTTGATTTGGGGCTGCCCGATATGGATGGACAGGAAGTGTTGTCAAAGCTACAGGCAAATCAAAGCACTAAAAATATCCCGGTTCATATTATCACAGGCCGTGATCCTGAAACGGTAAAAAGTGAAGGGGTGGTTGGCTATTTAGTCAAGCCTGTATCAATGGCAGACCTTCATGGTGTTTTTGTTACCCTTGAAGATGCCATAAACAGCGATATTCATCGTGTTTTGGTTTTAGATAGCGATGATAAGGCCAGAGCCTATGTAAGCAATATATTGAAGAAAAAAGGGATTGATGTGTGTATGTGTGAGACTCCGACAGAGGCCAGCGAAATGCTGATGGAAAAGCGTTGGCAGTGCCTGGTGATGGATTATGACCCGGAGGGAGGTAGAGATTTAGCGTTTTTGAAAAATACGCAGGAGCAGCTCGGGAGTGATATGCCGTTTGTGATTATTTACACGGCAAAAGAGTTGTCAGAGGCTGAATATAAGGAATTGCAACAATACACCAGTACGATGGTGATGAAAGGAGCAATGGCAAGCGACAGGGTTACGAATGAAGTCAACTTGTTTTTGCATTCTTTACAGAGGACGGGTCGTGATAAAGACGACGAGGTTAACGGGGGGTTGGCCGACAGAGAAAATAGAAGTCTGGAAGGACATAAATTGTTGCTGGTCGACGATGACCTAAGAAATACGTTTGCGTTATCGAAGGCTCTTCAGGGGTTTGGCATGGAAGTGGTTATGGCGGATAACGGGAAGGTTGCGCTCGAGAAACTTTCTGATGAAGGTGATATTGAATTGGTACTTATGGATATCATGATGCCCGTCATGGATGGTTATGAAGCAATGAAGGAAATCAGAAGAACGCCTGCCTATAACGGTATTCCTGTGATTGCGTTGACAGCAAAAGCAATGGCAGAGGATCGTGGTAAGTGTATTGATGCTGGCGCTAATGATTATATGACCAAACCAATAGATATGGACAAGCTTGTTGCCATGTTAAAGGTATGGTTGTTGAAATGAATGAGGCTGACAAGGAAAACCTGGAGCTTTCCTTATTGCTTAAAGCAATAGAGAAATGCTATGGCTATGACTTTCATAATTATGCAAAAGCTTCTTTGTTGCGCCGGGTAAAGCGCTACCTGTCACTGCATGACAGAGAAAATATTAGCGATTTGATTCCTCTGTTTTTACACAGTGACAAGGCGTTTGGCCGGTTTGTTCAGCAGTTGTCTGTCCCGGTAACAGAAATGTTTCGTGACCCTGATTTTTTTCGTGTGTTGCGATCACAGGTATTGCCCATTTTGAAAACCTATCCCTTTATTAAAGTGTGGCACGCCGGGTGTGCAACAGGTCAGGAAGTTTATTCAATGGCGATTCTTCTGGAAGAAGAAGGTTTGTTGAGCCGGTGTCGTATCTATGCAACAGATTTCAATGATAAAGCACTGGGTATTGCCAAGCAGGGGATTTACCCGTCACGTAACCTGGCCCTTTATGAGTCTAATTATAAAGATTCGGGTGGAAAATTTTCATTATCAGCCTACTGTCATCAAATGTATGACTCCATCAAAATGGACAAGAGGCTGATAGAAAAAATAACGTTTGCCAATCACAATTTGGTCACCGATGGTGCTTTTGGTGAAATGAACCTGATTTTATGTCGAAACGTTCTTATTTATTTTAACCAAACGCTGCAAGACAGAGTGTTAACATTATTGTCAGACAGTTTATGTCCTTTTGGTGTGTTATGTATTGGCAAACGAGAAAACCTGCGGCTCAGTCCTGTAGCGGAGTATTTGGATATTATTGATCGTTGTCAGCGTATTTACAGGAAAAAAGTGTGAGAGGTGCGGACATAAAAAGGGCTTACGAAGCAATCGTTATAGGTGCTTCCGCAGGAGGCTTGACAGCCATTATGACCGTTATAAAGGAGCTATCTGAAACCTTTCCTCTACCCATATTAGTTGCAAAGCACATAGCAGCGGCTGACGGAGGAGGAGCGGCAAAAGTACTCAATAAAGTCACACCCATGCCTGTTTTTGAGGCTATGGATAAACAGCCCATAAACCCTGGCTCGGTCTATCTGGCACCGGCTAACTATCATATGCTGACAGAAAATAAAGCGTTGGTTTGTTTAAACTGCGATGAACGTGTTTGCCATGCAAGACCCTCAATTGATGTGCTTTTTCGATCGGCTGCCAGTGTATTTGGTGACAGGTTAATTGCGATTATTCTCACTGGGGCAAACCATGACGGTGCTGAAGGAGTCAGGGCTGTAAAACGGTTAGGTGGGTTAACTATCGCCCAGAGTCCGGCTTCAGCAGAGTCCGTAGTAATGCCCAATGCAGCCATTGCTACAGGGTCTGTTGATCGGGTGTTACCCCTTGATGAGATCAGTGCATTTATTAATGAGCTAACTACTAACTAGGCTTATAAACAGGAACTGTCATGGATGATACTAGCAAGGCTAAAATTCTGGTGGTAGATGACCGGCCCGAGAATCTACTGGCCATGGACAAACTCCTGCGACCCTTAGGGGCAACGATTCACAAGGTCAGCTCCGGGGAAGAAGCGCTGTCAGAAGTGTTGAGGTATCGGTTTGCGCTGATTCTTTTAGATGTGCAAATGCCTGGGATGGATGGTTTTGAAACAGCAACACTGTTGCGCAGTAATAAGCAGACCGCGCGAATCCCCATCATTTTTGTTACCGCTATCAATAAAGACCAAAATTATATCTGCAAAGGTTATGAGGCTGGCGCTGTCGATTACTTACCCAAGCCAATAAATCCTGATATTTTGTTGGGCAAGGTCAAGGTATTTTTAACGCTGGAACACCAACGCCAAGAGTTGGAAGAGGTCTCAAGGCAGTTGCGCTGGATCAGTACTAAAAACCAGTTGCTGCTTGATTCAGCCAGTGAAGGGATTATGGGGCTGGACACATCAGGGCACATTACCTTTTGTAATCCGGCCGCCTGTGAGTTAATGGGGGGCTCAGAAATGAGTATTACCGGTGAGCATATCAGCCAGTTTATTTTTGAAGGTGACAAAGCAACTTGTCTGAACAAGTGGGAACCCTCGGAGCTGAATGAAAAGTGCATGAAGCAGGGAGAAAGTGTTCAGCACGCAGGCACCTTGTGGAAGCAGGAGGAGGGTAGCTTTCCTGTGGAATACAGTTTAGCGCCACTGCTTAATGACAAGCGGCAGGTGAAAGGAGCCGTTTTTATTTTTAAGGATATTACTACCCGGAAAGAGCTTGAAGACAAGCTGATGAAAATGGCGAAATATGACAGTTTGACCGGGCTGGCTAACCGGGTGCTGTTTAAGGAGTTTCTTCATGCCTCTATGGCACGCAGTGAGCGCAGAGAAAAACATACGGCTGTGATGTTTTTGGATCTTGATCACTTTAAAGCTATTAATGACACACTAGGCCATGATGCGGGCGATGAGCTGTTAATTGAAGTAGCAAAACGTTTACAGACGTGTATTCGAGAAGGAGACATGGTAGCCAGACTTGGGGGTGATGAGTTTTCAGTGATTCTTGATGATGTGAAACAACCCGAAGATGCCCGTATTGTCGCGGAGAAAATTCTTAAAGCGATGCTAAGACCCCATGTACTGGCAGGTGAAGAACGTAATGTTGGTACCAGTATTGGCATAGCGGCCTACCCGGATGATGGAGATAGTGGTGATGCCGTAATAAAGGCGGCTGATGAAGCCATGTATTTTGTGAAGAAAGAAGGTCGCAATGGCTACAAGTTTTATGCAGACCTTGCCAATGCTGATGATAAACCACGGTTTGCTGCCGTTAAATCCGTGGGCACTATTACTACCCAGAAAGGACTGCGTCGACCTTCCTCTCCAGAGCAGTAATATCAAGTCCTTTCAACATTGGTAGAGACTTCGGCACGAATTTTATTTTCTGGTTGTCTCTACTAACATACGTTTATGAATCACATTAATTGTTAATGGGAATGGATGAGCAATGGTCGTTTGTTGGGAACAAGAAAAATCAGTGCTGGCTTTGGTATGCATGGGAGTCCCGTCTCAAACGATTAAGGCTTTTCAACACGTCTTCAATCCGAAGATGCAAGCAAGATTCCTCCGCTTCAGGGAACGAGGGGTAAAAGCACAACGAGCAACCGGGAACTGGATGATGAACTCTGGTTGAATCCATAGGTCGGTCTTCGGGCGACTAAGTCAGGCCGCGTGAGTTAAGGCGATAGCTATGTTGACACAAACTATTTCTTTTGGTGCTGAGTACGTCCCGGGTCTGTCATGGGAATCAAATACGCCAGGACACGTTCTGGAGAGACTTGAAACGTTAGTAACAATAAAGTGGCTCGCTGTCACGCACAAATACGTTGGGACTGCAAAAAGACCTACCAGTGCTCTCCCCCCCCTCAGAATGAAGCTTATTGTTGCCAAAATTCCCATAATGTTACACCCAGATAATCCGTTCTATGATATTCCAATAGCACTGCCTGAATTAAACAAAGAAAGCACCGATAGCCCCCTTGGTTTTTTCTCAGTAGAGCCAATAAAAACATTGGCGGTTTATTCCATGATGGGTCTCAGAGCACCAAGCAATATGTGGTCTAATTTACCCGGGTTTTCTTATAGGACTTTTTTAAAAATTAATGGGTCTGGGCATGGGCATATATTCAGAGTCAAATCAAAGTTTTGTTCTTCTGTCCGTGTCTTCGGAAGCTATGAACCGCCGGGAGTAAAAGGTGTCTTATATCTATTTTTCCCAACATTAGGGGAGTATTTCTCTACCGATGTTGATTTTTATAGAAATGGATTCGATCGCATAGAGCATGCTGCGATTGGAAAGAATATCAGTAGTTATCGCTTTTCATGTGATATCAGGAGGTTTGTATTTGAATGATTATCTAGGAGCCTGTCGGACTTAAGACAATTTCGTCCTAAAATCCAGAAAGTGCGGCCAGAATTTCCGATCAATTTGCTTAAATAGGTTAACTATTCGCATAAATTGATCGAAAATTCTGGCTCGCCCTACTGAATTTTATGATCGAAAGCATAAGTCCGACAGGCTCCTGGCGGGTAGTGGGTCAGATGAGTGCTTTTGCAGGAATATCAGGTTATACGCAAGTCTGCTTAACCCCGGCCAATACCCTTGAATGTCCCAACATAGAACGTATTCTGGAAACCGGGTGAACGTATCTATCTCGCCACAGGTTTCACATCAAGCCTCTTACCCCCAGCCCCTTGACTTACGACTCAGTGAGGATAGTGACCACCTTTTAGAGGCTGTCGCGAAACGCTGAAATACACCCCGCACCGTCATCCTGTACAGGGAATGTACAGGAACCATGCGTCAGGGAGGGCAGTCTACCCCTTGGTATCATGCGGGTTGAGCGCTTCACCTCCCTGTGAGATAGATCCCGTATATTCCCTATACGGGATGACGCCGGAACGCATTGAGGCTTTTGCGACACCCTTTTTAAGAGGGGGGGCCGGCTAAAACCAACTCATCCCCCTCAATTCAGGTCAGGCTGAAAATCCTGGCAGACTTCGTCAATATCTCAAAACACTGCTTAACTGGGCATAGAGATTTCAGGCATGGGGATACCTGCCGGTTTTTTTCATTTTTGTCGCCCCGGCATGATTTGTCCTGCGTTTTCTGTCAAAGTGATGAAAATAGTCTTAAGTGATTGGAGTGGTGGATGCACGTACATATTCTGGGGATATGTGGGACGTTTATGGGGAGCCTGGCGATTCTGGCACGAGAGCAAGGCTTTACTGTGACCGGCTCAGACCAAAAAGTATATCCTCCTATGAGCACGCAACTGGAGGCTCAGGGCATAGGTTTAATGGAAGGTTATGATCCAAAGCACCTGAGTCCTGAGCCAGATCTGGTGGTTATAGGAAATGCCATGAGTCGTGGCAATACCGCCGTTGAGTACGTCCTGAATAAAGGGCTGCCCTATACCTCAGGCCCTGAGTTTTTTGCACGACATATTTTGAACAATAAATGGGTGCTGGCTGTGGCTGGAACCCATGGAAAAACCACAACCAGCAGTATGCTGGCCTGGATACTTGAGTACGCGGGTCTGAAGCCGGGTTTTTTGATTGGTGGTGTTCCCGGTAATTTCAATATCTCTGCACGAAAGGGCGATACACCGTTTTTTGTGGTAGAGGCTGACGAGTACGATACGGCATTTTTTGATAAGCGGTCTAAATTTGTGCATTACCATCCGCGCACGTTGGTCATTCATAACCTTGAGTTTGATCATGCGGATATTTTTGACAGCCTCGCTGCGATTCAGAAGCAGTTCCATCACCTGGTGCGGACTGTTCCTTCTAAAGGGCGCATCATTACCCCTGTCGCAAATACTGCCATTGATGAAGTCCTGGGCATGGGCTGCTGGTCTGAGGTGGAATATCTTGGATCACAATGGAAAACGACCCTCAAAGAAGCTGACGGTTCCGCATTCAATATTTGGTGTGATGGTAAGGCATCTGGCACTGTTCAGTGGGGCCATTGTGGCAACCATAATGTGGCAAATGCCCTGGCCGCTATTGCCGCAGCCCGGCATGTGGGCGTATTGCCTCAGACTGCCTGTGAAGCGCTGTGCCAGTTTCAGGGCGTCAAGCGTCGTATGGAGCTGGTGGCTGACGTGAATGGCGTGCATATCTATGATGATTTTGCCCACCATCCAACAGCCATTGCGACGACGCTTCAGGGATTACGCGCCAAAGTAGGCGACAGCCCAATTCGCCTGGTGATTGAGCCGCGCTCGAATACCATGCGCATGGGGGTTCACCAGAAAGCCCTGGCAGAGGCGACACACCTGGCATCAGAGGTGATCTGGTTTCGTCCGCAAGGGCTAAACTGGTCATTGGATGATGTCTGTAAAGCTAACGATGTACCCGCGAAGGTTATGGATTCTACAGAAACAATTATCAATTATTTGCAAACTACCGTTGACTCTGGTGAGCATGTAGTGATTATGAGCAATGGCGGGTTTGAAGGTATTCACCAACGACTGGTTAAGGCTCTGACGACAGCTAACAGGATTGAAATTGTTTAACCTGAATTCAACGGTTGATCGCCTTTAACTTGTTGGGAATCTTATTTCTCATGGGGTAAACGGTGTTCAACTGCTGAAGTCAGGATGAACGCTGGTGGTCTCAGTCTGTTAAAAAAAAAGGGGGGGGAGGAAACCGCATTCTATTCGGCGGAATCCTCTAGACCATCATACCAGGATTTATTTCGCACATCTTTGCACAATTCCTCAAGGCCTATTCGAAATGCATCTGCCCCTACAGTATCATCGATACTTGCAGGGAAACTCTCAATATTTGAGAAAGTCTTCCCTGAGCTTGTTGCGAGGGTTGTTATTTCTGCTTGATGTGATACCCATGTGCTAAAAATACTGCTTCCTCCTGGCCATTGGATATTGGACACTTTTGTGACATTGGTTGGTGTTGTCATAGTGTGAGTAACACAGCTGACAGTACCGACCCCGGAAATTTGCTGTGTGCTTACTTCTACCTGAGCGCCAGGGGTTTCAGGGTGACATTTTTGAATATGTTCCCTGAGTCTATATCTTCGTGCCCTGTATGCTCCGCAGATGTGGCACTTGAAAGGCTTCACTTTAAGATGGGTTTTCTTGTGCCTTGTTAAGGTGTCTTTTCTGGCAAAAAATTTACCACATCTACGACACTGGTTAGGTATTGTTAGCTCTGTGGGGTGTTTCTCTCGTTTGTGTCTGTTAAGTAGAGTTCTTTTGGTATAAGCGCTTTCACATTCATCGCATTGAAAAGGTCTTTCGTAGGTGTGCTGGCCGCGAATGTGGTCGAGCAGCTCGCATTCTTTTCGGAATGACTTACCACATATGCTACAAGTATGCATGAATACTGTTCCTTTCGTTAAAGGCAGTCTTAGTAAAGTATATACCAAGGTTATCCCCATGAAGACAGGAACCCATTGTCGTTATGGTCGTTATGAATTTCTGCCTGCCTTGGCAGTGCGTTCTGTTGGCTTGGGGGGCAGGGAGAGTAGTGACCTTTCATGCACCGTATTGCTATAATCGAAGTCACTACGTGCACAGTGGGATCACGTTGGCTCAGGATTAACGCCTGATTGAACGGGTAAAAACCGTTGCCCTATGGCGCCCCATAGCATGATGCGTCTGAAACTGTATGCTCTTTGCCCCTTGCGGGTAAAAGCATCAGCAGGTACTTTTGGCTGCAAGGGACTCTTCTACAATGATTGAAAATAGATGCCTTTAATGGAAAACTCATCGTCACTATTTCGCTACTGTGTTTTTGCAGTATTGGCAACGCTACTAAGCGGCTGTAGTACCAATGATACCGTCGATACCGTCCAGGACAGCGCGCCCAGTGGGGCAGTGGATGTTTCCTTGATTCCTGATGCAGTGCCTGAAGTCCACAACGGACGCTTTAAGTATACGCCTTATACGCTTAATGGTATTCAATATACGCCTATGGCCTCAGCTAATGGTTATACCGCGGAAGGCACAGCATCCTGGTATGGCACTAAGTTTCATGGCAAGCAAACGGCCAATGGTGAAGTCTATGATATGTATAAGATGACGGCGGCACATAAGACACTGCCTTTGCCTTCGTACGTGAAAGTCACTAATCTCGAAAATGGCCGCTCGGTGGTGTTAAGGGTAAACGACAGGGGGCCTTTTTATGATGACCGTTTGATTGATGTCTCTTATGTGGCCGCTAAAAAACTGGGCTTTGCCAATGACGGAACGGCTGATGTTAAAATTGAGGGTATTGATCCCGTTGCGTTTGCGGCCTCTAAACCCCATAAAGAAACTGATCCTCTGGTCTTTCTCCAGTTAGCTGCATTGAAAAACTTTCACAATGCTCAGAAATTGAGGCGCACTGTGGCAGAAAAACTGATGCTTGGTGACGACAGTATCCGCATCAGCAAAGATGACAAGCAGCAGTATCATCGTGTACGGATAGGTCCGTTGGAAAGCCCACAACAGATGGAAGAATTACTGGAGCAGCTGGCTGAAGCCGATTTTGGTACGCCGTTTGTTGTATACGAGTAGCTTGCAACCAGAGGGTGATAAATCGGATGCGTTGATCACTGATATTTTATAGCCGCAGTTGACAGCCTCCTAGCCCGGATATTTCATAAACTTCCATGAAGATCGCGAAGAACGTTGTGGCTCTAAGCAGTTGTGCGATGGAGCGCCGTATGGTGCGCAAGGTCAACTGAGCATAAATTTCCCAGAGCTGCCTGCAAGGGGCATGCTTATAAAATAGCCAGGCCAGGGAAATCCTTAACCTGAATAACCCAAATTCAGTAATTAAGCGCTGTTTTATCCAGGAGAAATAAGACTCCCGGCAAGTGAAAAGATTAATGGTTGAGTTAAGTCGGATAGTGAAATGCAAGCTTAATGCAAAAAAATGCAAAAAAAGTGTAAAAAAAACGCAAAAAATCTGACGGAATAACAAACCTCCTTGCTCCGCTGGATTTCTTGCTCTTCAATTATAGAGACATTTAATGGGAGTGAAGATCGCAACGTGTGTAACTTAACCACGATCTGTTATTTATAGATATACTTTGACGTTTACTTGATACTAACTTTTAATGCTGGAGGGTATGATAATGGCTACAAGTTATACAAACGATGCTTTAAATAATATTCGAAAATTACCCAAAGATATTATACAATCACTACCCGGTATTATCGTTAATCGTCAAGGCAGCTGTAAAGAATCCTATATGGTTACAGAAGACTTTATAGGTTACGCAGAACATAAAAAAGCTTATCAACTCACTTTTGATGGATTAAATTTAATTAATGATGGCAGGCAAAGTTTGCCATTGCCAGAGCCAACTATACCACCTCATACTGTCTTAAAAGGACAATGGATTGCCAGAATTGATTTTATGACAGAAGATGTTGGTGCAAATATTTTGGGAGGTAATGGCCGCTATACGCTTGCCAATGAAGATGATGATGTTTTAGAAATTAAGATTGCGGATTGTACAGAAAGTAATTTGGCTTGGTACGGTTGCAGCTTTTTAAAAGAACTGGATCTATTATATTTTGATACTACGGGTAATTTACCTATTAGTATCGTTTCCATAGGTCAAGAGTATGTTAATGGCTACTTATTAGATCCACACAAAGGGGGGGGCGAATATTTGGAAGTGCATGACAGACCCCATTTTTATATGCCTCTTAATGAGCACGCTGGTGGTTATCTTATTATAGGTAAATATACTCGGGATAAACAGCGGGTTATTTCTGCTTTTAAAATTCCTTATGGTTATGCGGTAAATGTTGCTCCCTGGTGTATCCATGCTGACTCTCACCTTATTGGTCGTTATATGGTTATTTATTCTATGACTGAATCGTACTCTACTGTGATTGTCCGAAAAAGTACTGGAGAGATAGCCCCTATTCAATTGATAGAATAGTCTGTCATTGTCATTAATTTTTCTCGAATGCTAATGGTCTTTTCTAGCCCGGCTATTTCATAAACTCCCTTAGAGCCGCAAGGAGCAAGCAAGGCCAGGAGCATGTTTATGAAATAGCCGGGCTAGCTACCCTGATGAGCATGGTAAGCTGTCTCAGAACAAGAACAGTAGAAAGTAAGAGTAAAATCTGCTATTGCCAGGTGTTTTAGCGCAGGATTAGCGTTCAGATTATCAGCGCAATAGGCGGGTTAGAAAAGACGACTCTGCGACTGGGTGAAATAGGGGGACTATTTTGGGTTTATCCTTTAAAAGGGAAGGGACGTCATTATGGAAATCGTGCCTGAATGCTGCCAGTAGACATGAGTATCCAAATACTTTTTTAGTCGTAAAGGTGTAGTATTGCGTGCATCAAGGGCGAGATGGGTTGGGCATAATTGCTCGCCAAGTGCTGTTTGGTAAGCGGCTATGGCAAACCCTGAACAAAATGCCCCTCTGTCAAAGGAGGATGAGAACTGGGTGAATTCCACAGGGGGATAGTAACAGCAATCGCTACACAGGTGCCTGACAAAAGAGCGGGCTCCTCTGCCATAACTGGAGGAACGAAAGCTAGCCTGTGCCAGTGCGAAGCTATTGTAAATGCCTCTGGTGCGCAACACTGTGCTGTTGCCGCTTCTGGATGGTTTCTGTTTCCATGCGCTGTGAATCAACCAGTTATAGACAGTATTGGCAGCCTTGTCCGCAAGAGCGGGATCAGAAGGTCTGATAGAATGAAAGACTGTGTCAGCTAACCTGTCTTCACTTATATAGTTTAACAAGATACCGGAATCATTCAGGTGTATAACCTTTGGTGTGGGTGTTCCATAGTTCTGTACGATAGCCACATGTCCGGCAGGCTGAATGTCTTTTCCAACACGGTGGATGTCATAAAACAATAAGTCCCTTCTTTTTAGGTCTGTGAACTCCATAGTCAAATCTCTTATAGAAATTGCGTAAAACAATGTACTTCCGGCGCTCGGTATAAGGGACGCTTGAAGAGCAAGCCCTTTATGGTATTCTCTTTCCATCGCGCGTTTTCATTCAGCGATTATGCTTCCAGACAGAAAAAATAAAAATACCCTCGTTGTTTGTGGTATTTCTTAACACCCTAAAAAAGTAGAATAGGTAGTCAAATAAGGTGTAACAAGCTCCTTGCCAAGGCCGTACAAGGTATGATGTTGCCTGATAGGAGGAGTCTCTGTCTTCTGAGGCTGTCGCAAAAGTAGCGAGCAACGCTGAAATAAGGCGAAAAGTACCGAAAAAGTACCGAAAAAGTACCGAAAAAGTACCGAAAAAGTACCGAAGAAAAACGGAGTTTTGAGACTAACTCCGCATCTTAGTTACTTGTCAACTTCGTATCAGCGAAGCGCGATACTTTTGCGATTGCTCCTTCTCGTGGGGGAGGATGTCCAGGGGAATGAAACTGGTCAAGAACACTACTACATTGTAAGTTTTGCGACATCTTGTCTAAAGGCGATGGCGCCATCTTTGAGAAAACTTTATTCTTGTCAGGAGTAGTCTTTCATGTACATTTGAAGTGAAACTGTGAGAAATGAGTGTAAAAAGCTGCTTTTTGAGGCAGTAAAGAACATATCTAACGAACATAAGCGGCTCCATAGACTTATTTATCGTGGATGTAGTAGAAACTGGTGCTGAAGATAGCTTCTAAAGGTAGATGCAATTGAGAAAATGCCAACAGTCCGTCATTCCCTTAAAGGCAGGAACCCACTACGACAGTGGCCAGGCATTTGCGGGGACGACGCTGGTATTGTTTTTATTGAGACTATCCTTAATACAGAGATAAAACGAGAGAGTAATACAGCTGGATGACTAAATTCTTATCACCCGCACGTCGGTTTGCCGGGCTGTTAGCCTTGATATTTTGCGTCAGCGCAAGTCTGTCTCAGGCTCAAACCGCTATGATTCCTTCCCCCCCTGAATTGGCAGTGAAAAGCTATGTGCTGATGGATGCCGACAGTGGCGAGGTACTGGCTTCAGATAATCCCGAGGAGCGTCTGCACCCGGCCAGCCTTACCAAAATGATGACAGCCTATATTGCTGAGGTTGAACTGGCCGCCGGTAATATTAAGATGGACGGTCAGGCGCTGATTAGCAAGAAAGCCTGGTCCATGGGGGGGTCTACCATGTTTCTTGAAGTGGGTGACAAAGTGTCTGTGAGTGACTTGCTCCACGGCATCATCATTGCCTCCGGTAACGATGCCAGCGTGGCGATGGCTGAGCATATTGCTGGTACTGAAGATGCCTTTGTCCAGATGATGAATGGCACAGCCAAAAGGCTGGGTATGAAAAATACGCATTTTGCCAATGCAGCGGGCTGGCCTGCGCAGGATCATTACTCTACGGCTTACGATCTGGCTCTGCTGGCTGCCCATATTGTTAAGGATTACCCTGAAAACTATCCCATCTACAGCCAGAAATATTACCAATATGGCGTGGATAAGCGAACGGGGGAGCCGTTGGACCGACAGGCTAACCGCAACAGTTTATTGTGGACCAACCCCTATGTTGACGGCTTGAAAACCGGCCATATTGAAGCGACCGGTTATCACCTGGCTGTTACGGGTAAAAAAGAGGGGCAACGCCTGATTGCTGTGTTGCTTGGCGCTAAAAGTGAAAAGCAGCGCTCGGAAGAAGCGCAGAAATTGTTGACCTACGGTTTCCGTTTCTATGAAAATGTTGATATCAAAAAAGGCGGTGAAGCCCTGCAAACCACTAAGGTTTGGAAAGGCAGTGTCAATGAGATCACCCTTGGTATTGACAAAGACCTGATCGTTTCTGTGCCACGTGGTACTGGCAAGAACCTTAAAGCCTCCATGGAGGTGGATACCCCGTTGATTGCCCCCATTACCAAAGGGCAGAAGGTAGGTACTGTCAAGGTGACACAGGATAATAACGTCATCAAAGAAGTGCCGCTGCTGGCACAACAGGCGGTGGATAAAGGTGCTTTCTTCAAGCGCCTGTGGGATAGTATTGTGCTATTTTTTACCGGCTTGATTAAATAAACTTGAGTACTATGGCTAAGAGCAGTAATACCCCGGAACCGCCAAAAATCGTCTTCCCCTGTGATTATCCTATTCGTGTCATGGGGGCAGCGGCCCCTGACTTTAAAGACTTTGTGATACGTGTGGTTAAAAAACATGCTCTGGATTTTGACGGTAAAGCACAGGTAAAAGATAGTCGTACGGGTAAATATTTGTCTGTGCATGTGGTGATTCGTGCAACGGGTGTTGGCCAGCTTCAGGCGCTGCACGCTGAGCTGAAGGCCAGTGGCCGGGTTCAGATGGTGCTATGACAGAGCCACTGCTTATCCGTCAGTTGGGCAGGTTGCCTTATGAACCTGTCTGGCAGGCTATGAAGACATTCACTGACCAGCGTAATGCCGATACGCCCGATGAGCTTTGGGTTGTTGAGCATGAGCCGGTGTTTACGCAGGGTCAGGCCGGCAAGGCAGAACATGTGCTGGCAGCCGGTGATATTCCTGTGGTGAAGGTCGACCGGGGTGGTCAGGTGACTTATCATGGCCCCGGGCAACTGGTTTTTTATGTATTATTGGATGCGCGCCGTCGTGGCAGAGGTCCGCGAGAGTTGGTTTCTGCCCTTGAGAACAGTGTGATTCGCTTATTGGCGCAGCAAAATGTTGAAGGATATGCTAATCCCAATGCACCGGGTGTTTACGTTGATGGCGCTAAAGTTGCGGCCTTGGGGCTGCGTTTCAGAAAAGGCCGCTCGTACCACGGGTTAAGCCTGAATGTGGATATGGATCTTGAGCCTTTTCGGCGCGTCAACCCCTGTGGTTATGTCGGGCAGGCGGTGACGATGCTGGCATCACTGTATACCGGGGCAACCATGGCGGATACCAATAAGGCAATGCTTGACTGCTTGATAACAGAGTTGGATTACCCGGCCTGGAAAGAAGCTGGTAGAAGGCTGCCAGTATAGTCTCTGGCCTTGGAGCCTGTCGGACTTAAGACAATTTTGGCCTAAAATCCAGAAAGTGCGAGAAAGTGCGAGAAAGTGCGAGAAAGTACGACCGGCTCCTAGGAGCCTGTCCGAGAATAGACTACCCTACTGCGGTTGCGATAAATTGGTCTAAAAATTCCTGCTTCTTCGTCAAATAGCCCCACTATTATCCTCAGAAGCAGAAATTTTTATCCTCAATTTCTCGTCATCCTCGCTACGGGCGCTATTCTCGGTCAGGCTCCTAGTAAAAACCGCCTGTTTTGGGCTTTTCTATGTTATAAAGTACCAGCGGGTTCTCAGAACATCGAAAAAACAGGCAGGTTTTCTCATCGGTTTCGCTTTTCACAAAAGGTTATGAGCAGCTTCTTAGAACCGGCCGTTGGTATAACACAGACCCAAAATAAAAGTTCGGTTATACTCGCGAGTATTACCTATACACCTTTTAGCATGGCTGGTGCTCATGAGTAACGAAAACCTTATACCTGCTGTTCAGATTGAAAGTGGTTCCAAGTTTGTTAATGACAAGGGCATTACCGCCATTAAAAATGGTATTAAGGCCAGCAACCACAGTACAGTTCCTCTCAAAACCAAGCCTCAGTGGCTGCGAATAAAGCCCCAGTTTGGCCCACGGTACAAAGAGGTGAAGACGGTTGTTCACAAACACAAGCTCAGTACAGTCTGTGAAGAGGCGATGTGCCCTAACATCAATGAGTGCTGGAGTTCTGGTACTGCGACCATAATGCTGATGGGGGATGTCTGTACCCGTGCCTGCCGCTTCTGTGCGGTGAATACTGGCAATCCTAAAGGCTGGCTGGATAAAAACGAGCCCGATGGCACGGCTGAAACAGTCAAGCATATGGGATTAAAATATTTGGTGCTGACGTCGGTGAACCGGGATGATTTGCCTGACGGTGGTGCGGCTCACTATGCTGCTGTCGTCAAGCGTGTGAAAGAAGTGAACCCGGATACTGATGTGGAAGCGTTAACGCCTGATTTTTGCGGTATTTTTGCTGCCGTAGAAACGGTAGTTGATAGTGGTATCGCTGTTTTTGCTCAAAATGTTGAGACAGTCAAACGGCTAACCCATCCTGTGCGAGACCCCCGTGCCACTTATGAGCGAACCCTGGCTGTGTTGGCTCATTCAAAAAAGTATCGCCCTGATGTGCTGACGAAAACCAGTCTGATGCTGGGGTTGGGTGAAACTGAACAGGAAATTATGCAAACCATGGACGACTTGCGTGAAGCAGGCGTCGATATTGTTACCTTTGGTCAATACCTTCAGCCAACCCGTAACCATCTTGCTGTTGAGCGGTACGTGAGGCCTGAGGAGTTCGACAAGTATCGTCAGTGGGGGCTGGACAAAGGCTTTCTTGAGGTGGTATCCGGTGCGTTTGTTCGCTCGAGCTACCGGGCAGAGCAGGTGTTGCAGAAAAATAATGTGGGTTTGACCTGAGCAGTGAAACCCTCTGGAGCATTAGCTGGTATTCAACAGCTAATGCCCGTTTTTCGCGTTTTTTAAGCGCTTTTTAGCCTTTTTAATTCTTCAGCACGCAGATCTTTGCGAAGAATTTTCCCCACAGGTGTCATGGGCAACTCTTTTCTGAACTCTATTTGCTTAGGCACCTTATAACTGGTTAGATATTTACGACAGTGAATAATTAAATCATCTTTTTTCAGGCTATCATTTTTTTGCACAACGAACAGCTTAACCGCTTCCCCGGTTTTTTCGTTGGGCACACCAATCACCGCGCAGTGTTCAACATCATTATGTTTGGCAACGATATCCTCAATCTCATTGGGGTAGACGTTAAAGCCAGAAACCAGCACCATATCTTTCAGGCGGTCGACTATGCTGACAAAGCCGTCTTCCTTAATAATGGCTACATCGCCGGTACGGAGCCAGCCATCGTTATCGATAATTTCAGTGGTAGCTTCTTTTCTTTTCCAGTAGCCCTTCATCACTTGGGGGCCACGGATACATAGCTCACCGCGTTCACCAATTTTGGTTTCGTTGCCTTCGCTGTCAATAGTTTTCAACGCGGTATTAGGGACAGGTACGCCCACAGAGCCAGGTTGCGTTAACTCACCAAAGGGGCTAATGCACACAGCGGGTGAGCATTCGGTCAGGCCATAAGCTTCAGAGATGCCGCAGCCTGTCACCTCTCTCCAACGCTCGGCTACGTCACTTTGTAACGAGGTGCCACCGGAAAGCGTAATTTTCATCTTGCTGAAATCACAGGTTTTGAACTCGTGGTGATTCATCAAGCTGGTAAACAGCGTATTCAGACCGATAAATGCCGTGAACTTCCATGGTTTGATCAGTTTGATAAACATGGCTGTATCGCGTGGGTTGGCAATCAGGATGTTATGGTTACCCATTTCTACCATGGCCATCAGGTGCACGGTGAAAGAATAGATATGGTAAAGGGGCAATGGCGCAACAATGATTTCACTGCCTTCCGCATGCAGTGGGGCACCTTTATTATCCTTTTGCCGCAGCATAGCCTGAGCCTGAAGCATATTGGCGACCATATTGCGGTGGGTCAGCATGGCTCCTTTTGCAACGCCTGTGGTACCACCGGTGTACTGTAAAATAGCAACATCATTGCTGTTAGCTGCGGGTGGGCGTGTATAGGTGAGTCTTTTGCCCTGTGTCAGTGCTTTACGGAAAGATTGTGCCTGGGGCAGGTTATAGGGCTTCACCATTTTCTTTACATGCTTGGCTAATGCGTTTATCACGATACGCCTGGGTGTTGGAAGTATATCTGCCAAGCTGGTAATCAGAAGGTGCTTGATCGGCGTTTGGGCAATGACTTCCTGAACCATATGACCAAAGACATCCAGGCAAACCAGCGCCTTTGCCCCCGAATCAATAAACTGGTGTTTCATTTCACTGGCAGTGTAGAGGGGGTTGGTATTAACAATGACCAAACCAGCCTTGATGGCACCATAAACGACAATGGGATACTGCAGCAGGTTTGGCATTTGAATAGCAATGCGGTCACCAGGGGTGAGTGTAGTATTGTTTTGTAACCATGCGGCAAATTGTGTGCTGTATTGATCCAGGTCACGGTAAGTGAGGGTGTGACCAATGCCCGTTACTACCGGGTTATTCGCGTATTTTTTAACGGAAGCTTCAAAAACATCTAAAATAGTGGCATAAGCATCTGGATTGATGTTATCAGGTACACCTGGTGCTCGCTTATTATTCCAAAAACCAGTTTCCATTGTCGTTTACTATCCAATAACTGTGATAACTGCCCCCGGTGGCTGAAATTAATTTTGCATCCTTATGTAGACACATTCCCTTAACGACCAACGGGTAGCGCTTCTGTATACAAAAATGCATACGTGCAATTTTCGCCATGTTAGCAGGCATTACTTACTGATGCATTGCTGTGGGTCATAGTTGACCAATATTTACTCAAGTATATAGTGGATACACTTTGTTACTTGATGTAACAATTAAACCAATAAATGAAATGATGCGAACGGCTATATCTACACATCCCTTAAGAGTGGTGCTGGCTTTAGAAGCTGTTCATAATCTTTTATGAAAACCAAAACCAAAACCAAAACCAAAACTAATGAGAAAAGCCGCCTGTTTTTCGATGTTCTGAGAGCCAGGCGGGAGGTGAATTTCGTCTAACATTCTACTAATATCCTTTCTGTCGTTGAAGACCTACCCTCGGGCACAGGGGAAGTAAAGTCTGTAAGTCCCTCGTGGCTGTAGCGTGCAAGCAGAAACCCGCGTAAACTCGCAAGAAAGTAACGCCCCAGTAATGGGAATCCTCTAGCGACTTAGCTGGGGGAGGATGTCAAGAAATAAAGTAAAGCCCATGACAGACAGCTCTTATCGGTGGTTGTAGCGCATAAAAGATTAAGAGAGCCTTCTAACCCGGATATTTCATAAACTGCCCTGAGAATTGCGCGGAACCTTGCGGCTCTAAGGGATTTTGCGAAGGAGCGCCACCGGGGAGTACGATCGACTGAGCAAAACTCCCTTAGAGCCGCAAGGAGCAAGCAAGGCCAGGAGCATGTTTATGAAATATCCGGGCTAAGTGGTCGGTAGATTTTTTTTCATCTCTGCCATCGCGCGTTTCAGACAGGTTGCATAATGCTCAGTGTCAGGCATCATATCCAGGCAAGAGGTAAAGCTGATGGTAATGTTACCGTTGTAGCTGAAGATAATGTGGAACAAGCCAACCGTGTCATAGCAAATGCCAGCACCGAACATTGCCAGCATTTTTGCGCCGGCTTGATAGAGAGGCAGTTGAGGCCCCGGCACATTGGTGATCACCGTATTAAATAGCGGTTTCATTCGGTTGGCGATGTTGTATTTAATGGCTTTGTCAATCACCAGATGTGTCAGGGTTGTTGGCAGCAGATGGGTGGAATCCATTAGCATCTGACCGTTGTGTTTTTCCTGCCGTGATTTTGCTGCTTCGTTTTCCTGTTTTATCGCCACCAGACGTTCCACAGAACCTTCTATATCGGTATGAATTGACGGGAACATAAAGGATATATGGTTGCCTTGTGCACCACTGCCTGCTGCTGATACATTCATAGGTAGCATGGCACGCAGGGATTTTTCGGGTTGTTCACCTTTGCCGGTAAGGTAACGTCTCATGGCGCCGGATACAATAGCCACCATGACATCATTGATCGTGCTGCCAGGCACGAGTTGCCTTAGCGCTTTTATCTCCTTCAGATCAAATGATACCGCATCAAATACCCGGTGTGATGTTACTTTGGTATTAAAGCGGGTTTTTGGTGCCATTCGGGGCATCTTTTCATTGGACAGTAGTATACCGGCCATGTTTCTCAAAAGTGGCAGGGCGTGGCGGGTAGTGGCCCTGGCTTTAGCCATCAGGTTACCTGGCATATTTAATGCGGCCCGGGTCAGTAACTCGATACCGGAAGGCAAACGGTCAACAATGATCGGTTCCAGGTTTTTAGGCACGGACATTTTAGGCGATAAATCATGTAACGCTGCCAGAATTTGTATACCCCGGACACCATCAATGAGAGCATGGTGCATTTTACTTACCAGTGCAAAGCTACCTTCAGGTATGCCTTCAATGGCGTCAAGTCCACTGATTACGTAGACTTCCCAGGGCGCGCGTTTTAAATCAAGAGGGCGCTCGTGTATACGCGCTGCCTGAGCACATAGTTGTCGCCAGTTTCCTGGCTTGGGCAGAGCAATATGGCGTATATGATAGTCGAGGTTAAATTCCGGGTCACTTATCCAGTAAGGATAGTCAATTCCCATGGGGGCGCTGACATGTCGCTGTCGCATTACCGGTAATTTAGCCAGCTTCCTCTCAAAGTTTTTCACGAATTCACTGGAATCCAGGGAGCCGCCAGGTATTGTTGAAGGGTCGTATATTCCGACACAGCCCACATGCATAGGGGTTGTATCGGTTTCAAGATTCAGGAATGTTGTATCGAGAGCGGAGAGCTGTTTCATGGATATGAGGTCGTAGCAGATGTAAGGAGTAGCCTGATAAAAGGATTGTAACGCCATGCGTTACAATCCTGTAGGCTGTTATGCGGAAGCACTTGCAGATGGTTTTCTTTTGCTGGCAGATGTCGTCTTGGTAGCTTTTTCTGCTGCCTTAACTTCTATTTTGGGCTCATCAGCAAGTGGACCAGTCTGAACTTCGGTCAGCAGCTTAACCGCTTTGGTCAGCTCTTCCAGCTGAGGAACCAGCTCGGCAGCTTTCTTGTCGCCAGAGTCGGGCAGAATGGTGCCACGAACTTTGATGATCGTGTCGTTCAGCTTATCCAGTGTTTTTTGTTTGGCACTTTCAAAGCGGTCAGACAGCTCATCACGCATGTCGTCGCCTTCTTCCACGAGATCTTCAAAAAGCTTTTTACCTTCCTGTCCCAGCCTCTCGTAACGACCATAAGCGCCCAGACCTGCCAGCCAGAGTTTCTCGTACATAGTTTTTCCCTCTTCAACGTTATATTATGAAGCTTTGCTCTCTCGGTTAGCGCAAGAGAAAGCGCGGCTTCTAGTGCATGAATATGAAAGGTTTACCAGTTTATACCTTTGAGCATATTGACCAGAAATTTTTGTTCAGTTGTTGGCTTTCTATCAACGGCACTGTCTTTCTCGCTACCATCGGCAGCAGAGCTGTCTGGGAACATGGTATACGCGCTATTCATTAGCAGACGGCTAAAGTTAGGTGCCAGATCATACATGGCCTGTGCAAAAATACCAATGCGGGTAGCTATGCGGGTTGGCTTCTGAATAATTGCTTTAATGAGTAAGTCAGCGGCCTGCTCAGGTGTTAATGTTGGTACATAGTTATATAACTTTGTTGGCGCAATCATTGGTGTTTTAACCAATGGCATATTAATGGTAGTAAACTTCACGCCTTTATCTGCATACTCACTGGAAGCGGCGCGGGTAAAAGAATCCAGTGCCGCTTTGGATGCTGTGTAAGCAGAAAAACGCGGGCTACCGGACAGTACAGCAATGGAGGAAATATTAATGACCTGACCACAACCACGCTCAGCCATACCTGGAAGGAAAGCCAGAATTAAACGCAGTGCACCAAAATAGTTAATCTCCATCGTACGCTGAAAGTCGTGTAAACGGTCGTAGCTTTGCTCGATGCCTCGACGAATAGAACGACCGGCATTGTTTATGAGAATATCAACACCGCCATATTCCTTAATCACAATCTCAGCCAGTCTGGCAACATCCTCATCAGAGGTCAGGTCAGTGCTGTGCACAAATACCTGACCACCAAGGTCGCGGATTTCTGCAGCAACTGTTTCCAGTGCTTCAAGATCACGGGCAACCAACAGTATTTTTGCGCCACTTTCTGCTAACTGCATGGCGGTGGCTTTGCCAATACCGGAAGAAGCACCGGTAATAAGAATAACTTTGTCTTTTACTTGCTGGTTTAAGTTCTCATTCCCCAGGCGCTCTTCGTCCAGGTTCAGCTCCCAGTAGCTCCAAAGAATGCGAGCATATTCTTCAAGCCGCTTCAGGCGGATATTGCTACCAGCGAGTGCCTGGTCGGTATTTGCGCGGTTGAATTCAGTGGCATAATCAATAAAACCCATGGTTTCTTCAGGTATGTTGAGATCGTGCAACAATGATGCCATAAGGTTTTTGAACGCAGGGGTCTTGCCAATACTCTGAGCAACCATTTTTATCATCGGGTTGATATTGTCAGTATCAATCCGCATGCTCATCTTTGGTGCGCGGGCAGTTTCGGCAAACAGGTTTATCACCTCGCCGAGGCGCTTTGGCTCAGGGTCTGTCAAATGGAAACACTTGCCATCGAAGCCATCCTTATGGGCAATATGATCCATGGTGTCGGCCACGTAATCAACGGGAACAATGTTTAAGCGACCGCCTTCAACACCAATAAGGGGCATCCATTCGGGGACAGAATCACGGAATTTACGGATGGCGTGAAACAAATAGTAAGGGCCATCAATCTTGTTGATTTCACCGGTTTCACTATGACCAGCAATCATGCCAGGGCGGTAGATACGGCAGGGAATGCGGGTTTCCCCACGTACTATTTTTTCTGACTCATGCTTGGTTTGGAGATAAGCGTTTTCCAGTTTACCCGCTTCATCGAGCATGTCTTCGCCGAACTCTCCTTTATACAGGCCGGCAACAGCAATGGAGCTGGCATGATGGAAACGCTTCGCCCCCATTGCAACGGCGCTTTCGAGGGCATTGCGAGTTCCTTCCACGTTCACCGCATACTGAAGCGCTTCAGCGGCTTCAATGTCGTAAATAGCTGCCAGGTGGAAAAATTCAATATTCTGCGACTTGAGGTTCGATAGCTGAGCATTGTCCAGGCCCAGATTTGGCAGGGTTACGTCACCCTTGAACAGGTGAATGCGTGACTGTTGAGCGCTGTAGCGATTGAGTAGATCAATGCAAGCGTTGGCCTCGGGGTCGCGAACCAGGATATAAATTTGTCCAGCTCTTGCCAACAACCGTTCAATCAGGTGAGTCCCGAGGAAACCTGTTGCCCCGGTGACAAAATAATTGCTGTGCATATGTGTTACATTGTCGAGAGACATTTGGATGCTTACCCGTAAATCGCTTTTCTGAAATTATCTGGCGCTCAGACGTCATAAAATGTATAAATACATTTACATTGCCTGCTATATTGTAGCTGTCAATTTAGGTAGACAAGCAATGTGTTAATGGTTTTTTCGTTGACAAGTTAGTGACATTGCCTGTCATACAGACCACAGTAGACTGCCTGAAAACAGACTGTAGTAGTAATGATCTCTTCCTGCTAAGGTCGTTATTGTGCTTGATACGTGAAAACCAATCGCTGAGTGATTGTACTACCTGTGCGAGCCAAAATCATACAGTTGTTTGAATTTTTATTCCATTTTTTATTTAACTGAATTCAACGGCTGAATTCGGGGTTAACAGTGTCAGCAAGGTGGTGACCAGAAACAACACAGGTTAACCTTGTATTTCTTACGAGGCACCCTGATGCCAGCTGGCATTTGCTGTCATACTTTGCAGGTTAAACCATGAAAGATCCGGTGAGTAGTGACTCCAAACCAGGACGCCAATGATCATTAATGCGGTCAAAAGTGGCGGCATGCTTTTCTCTTTTCGGATGAAATACCAGAGCATGACCAGCAAGGATAAGGCAAAAGTAAGGGTCATTGACCAGGCTTCCTGTAGCACGAGCGTCTGTAGGCTGATGGCCAGACAAAAAAGACAGTTTACCATTAGCCAGAAGGGTGAGAATATGCCAAGGCTGCCCAGAAGCGGCATTTTGACTAAAGCGCCGCCCACCCAGGCCTTTGGAAATACATCCGCTAATAAATGTATGGCCATACCCATTGCCATACCTGCCAGAATAAAAGGATAGTTGATCACGGTAAGTAGCCAGGGAACCAGAGCTGAGTGTGTCAGTGCGCAGCGGTGTTTTAATCCTGGTGTGAACAGGTCAATATCGGGCAAGCGAATACCAAGAATCAGTGCAAGGGTAAAGTTGACGACAGGTATTAACAGCTGTTTGATAACGGGGAGTTGATCAATAGCAGTAAATTGCAAACGATAATAATTGATCAGGGCAAGAAGTGCGGCCAGCCCCAGGCATTGCAGCCAATATTTCATAAAACAATGTTCTTATGGGAAAAGTATCACCAGAGGATAACAAAAAAACCAGTACCCGGGGTACTGGGAGCCTGTCGGACTTAAGACAATTTCGGCCTGAAATCCAGAAAGTGCGAGAAAGTGCGAGAAAGTGCGAGGAAGCGCGAGAAAGTGCGGCCAGAATTTCCGATCAATTTGCTTAAACAGGTCAACTATTCGCACAAATTGATCGAAAATTCTGACTCGCCCTACTGAATTTTATGCTCGAAAGCATAAGTCCGACAGGCTCCTGGCTCTTTTTCTCAGCGAATAAGCGGTGTCAGGCATCAATGCGCTTGTATTTGATGCGATGAGGGCCTGCGGCTTCTTCACCGAGTCTTTCTTTTCTATCAGCTTCGTACTCAGTGTAGTTACCTTCAAAGAAAGTGACTTTGGAGTCGCCTTCATAGGCAAGGATATGTGTAGCGACACGGTCAAGGAACCAGCGGTCGTGGGAGATCACCATTGCACAGCCTGGGAAAACCAGCATGGCTTCTTCCAGTGCTCGCAGGGTTTCCACGTCAAGGTCGTTTGACGGTTCGTCCAACAGAAGTACATTGCCGCCGTCTTTTAGTGTGCTGGCAAGTTGCAAGCGTCCGCGCTCGCCACCGGATAGCTCACCAACACGTTTTTGCTGGTCGCCTCCTTTAAAGTTAAAGCGGCCGAGATAGGCGCGGGATGGTACTTCGTAATTATTGATGCGCAGAGTATCCTGACCACCAGACACGGCCTCCCAAACGGTTTTCTTGTCGTCCAGTTCATCACGCAGTTGCTCGACAAAGGCAATTTTTACCGACTCTCCGTGTTCAATGCTGCCACTATCAGGCTGCTCTTTTCCCATTATCATTTTGAACAAGGTGGACTTACCGGCACCGTTACCCCCAATAATGCCGACAATGGCCCCTTTAGGGACATTAAAACTCAAGTCATCAATTAACAGGCGGTCACCGAAACCTTTGGAGACGTTGTTAAAGGCAATAACCTTATCACCGAGGCGGGGACCAGGGGGAATGTAGATTTCGTTCGTCTCGTTTCTGTTTTGGAAATCCTGGGACTGCATGTGCTCAAAACGTGCCAGACGCGCCTTGCTTTTAGACTGGCGACCTTTGGCATTGGAGCGAACCCATTCCAGCTCGTGCTCCATGGCTTTGCGGCGGGCGTCCTGTTGCTTTTGTTCTTGCTCCAGACGTTGTTCTTTCTGCTCCAGCCAGGCGCTGTAGTTGCCTTGATAAGGAATGCCCTCACCGCGGTCAAGTTCCAGTATCCAGCCGGCAGCATTGTCGAGGAAGTAACGGTCGTGGGTTATAGCCACCACCGTACCCGGGTATTCACAGAGAAAGCGCTCCAGCCAGGCAACCGACTCGGCATCCAGATGGTTGGTGGGCTCATCAAGTAGCAGCATGTCAGGGCTTGATAGCAGTAAACGACACAGTGCCACCCGTCGGCGTTCTCCGCCAGAGAGTTTATCAATGGTGGCATTCCATTCTGGCAGGCGTAATGCGTCGGCAGCTACATCAAGTTTTCGTTCAAGGTTGTGGGCATCAGCCGCCTGAATGATATTTTCCAGCCGGGCTTGTTCTGTGGCCAGGGCGTCAAAATCGGCATCGGGTTCAGCGTAGGCTGCGTACACTTCTTCGAGCCGCTGTTGGGCCTGCTTGATGTCGCTCAGTGCTTCTTCGACAACGTCGCGCACCGTTTTGTTGGGGTCAAGCTCAGGCTCTTGGGGTAAATAGCCAACATTCAAGTTTGGCTGTGGTCGTGCTTCGCCATCGAACTCTTTGTCCACGCCAGCCATAATCCGCAGCAGGGTTGACTTGCCGGCGCCATTGAGGCCAAGTACACCGATTTTGGCACCGGGAAAAAAGGACAGGGAGATATTTTTGAGAATCTGACGCTTCGGGGGAACAATTTTGCTTACCCGATTCATCGTGTACACGTATTGGCTCATTTAGGGAAGTCTCTGTCAACGGAAGGTTAACGTCACTGAATCGGGTAACGGTACTGTAACCGCAGGTATTTGGCAAATCCCTGCGCTGGCCCCTTGTCTGTTAGTGGAGGGTGAGTCTTGCTTGATCTCAACCATTTCTGAGAATGCGCAGAATAAAACCTATCGTATTAGTCCTTGGCAACGGAAAAAGAATGAGCCCGCGTACAAGCGCCCTTTCTTTCTCGAAGAAGCGAGGGCAGCGTTAAAAGCTTTCGGTTGTGGCGGTGACGGCCTGAAAACATGGGTATTAACTTAGAAGCAGTCTTAAAAGTCATGCTCCTACTGCGGCTACGATAAATGGGTCTAAAAAGTCGCTTTTGTTCGTCAAATAGTCCC